>JABCSI010000221.1 GCA_018238965.1 Promethearchaeota archaeon | reverse complement strand
TTAGCGCTCTCTTACTTGCCAATTATATTGTAACAAATTCATACGCTCCTAACACAGATGGCGAGAATGGGGGTTTTCAGCGAACAGGTGTTAGCGTCGAAGTAATGTACAGATTTAGACGGGCGATGAATATCTAATCCCCGTAAAAATATTCGATAGCGCAAATTTTATCATCGGATAGTCAACTTTTTTCTTTATTCTCTGTCGTCCATGATTTTACTATCCCATTGTGAAGTTTTCTCGGATTACCCGTCATAGTGACAAAGAAAATGTCAGCTGACTATGGCATAGTCAAAATATAGAGTGGATCCTCTACATGGGGTGAATATGGGTTATAAAATGCACGTTAGGTGAACATTAGAATGAAAAAAAGACTGAAAGGCTCAGTCAGTGGTCATTGTACCGCGAAGCGGCTCAACTGTCCCCATTTAGTTTTTTTTAATTTAGATTGATTTCCACTATATTCCTTTAAATCGAAACATTTACCAATTTACATCTCTTTCTTGATAATATTGACCTTCATAGGGGCGACAAACCCCTTATATGCTAAATAAGTTACAATTAAAAACAATGTCCAACCAAAAAGGCCCCAAATTGAATATGAAGTGTAAAAACTATCAAGAATAAAGAAAACATAAACAATAATTATTCCAAATGCAAAATAGGCAATATACATCAGGGACTTGGAATAGAAGTTGTTTTCAATGCTTTTTGCGAGCTTAATTGAAGCAGTTCCAAGGAAAATATTCATACCCATTGATAATGCCATAAATAATCCTATCACAATAGTGACATCTTGATTTGCTAATTTCATGAAAAACCCAAAAATGGAGGATACCAATATAGATACAGATAAAACCAGTAGAATTAATGAAGAAATTGAGAACTTTTTCTCACTCCCCTCCTTCTTATTAAAGAATATATCTGAAGCAAATAAATAAATGCAGATATTCATGATAGATGTAGACAAGATAATTAATGCATATCCATATTGAGTATCGTACAAACCAAAAGTATTTTCTGGACCCCATCCCGTATAAAATAATCCATCCATAAATTGCATTAGAGGTGCAATCGCTAGGCCCAAAAACATCACAGAAAGATAAAAACTTGCTTTTTTCCTCGTTTCCTTGAATTTTCTTGAAGTATACCAAAAGCAATGTAATGCGAGAGTTGCTGTAAGAATTTCCACAAGACTATCCATTAATTTTAGCACTAGTAATTGATTAAACACTAATTGAAATATTACCATACTATAAAAGATAATTTGAAAGAATATTAAGATTTTGTTCTTCAACAAGTGCCTTTTTTTTAGTTTATAAAGTGGTGTTATGTATCTATGGAACAAATTTGGGGTTTTGCTCCATTTAAAAAATATAAATAAAAAAAAATGTTGTTTCTAATTACTATCATCCCTTTAAACCAATTCCAATTCAATACCTTTTGTTTCCCTTACAAGGTAATGAATAATTGGGATCCCAGCTATTAAAAGAAGGGACATGAGTAAGAACGCATTACCGAGGCCAATCAAAGTATTTAACCATGAGTTTAACAGTAACCCAAACGTGATTCCTAATGCCGTAATAACAGATCTTATCGACGTCCCTGTACCCCGGATATCCGTGGGTAAAATTTCCATGCATAAGATCCGATTCAGAATACCGAGTCCATAATATGTGATTGAAGCTAAACTTGCGCCTATACAACAAGAAATCATGGCAAAATTCGGATTTTCGATCCCAAGAATTATAATTAGGATCGATAGCGGCATTAATGCACTATATACATAACATAATCGTTTTCGTCCGAATTTATCTGCCAGATATCCTGTAAATGCGAATCCGATGACTGCCGCCCCTCCCATCATAGTGATGATAATGTTCACTCGTCCTTGTGTCATATTTTCATGGTTTGAGAGAAATAATTCCCCCAATTGTACAAAAGCCCCATTCAATCCTAAGAGAAATGAAACCAATAGCACAGAGATGTATTCTTTTCTGAATTTGGATTCAAAGGGTTTTTTCAGATTGGCAAAGGGAGAGGGTTTGACATAATCCGGAGCTGCTCGTAATATTTTCAATTCTTTGAATTTTGTCGTTTCCTTAAGTCCAAACGCCATAAAGGAGAGTGGGATTGCGAGTGTCGCAAAATAGGCCATATTACGCCAATCTGAAGTTGTATCTGTTATAAATATCGTTCTCAGGATGGGGACAGCGATAGATCCCAGGCATCCAAAAATTAAAATGATATTAATATTCATTCCCCGTCTTTCCTTGGGGGATTCTTCCGAAATGTAGATCATAAACATATCGGTGGAAAAAAACACATACATCACGAAAAATGCAAGTGTAAATTGCGTTAAAGATGTCGAAAGGGCGATGATTAACGAAGCGATTCCCATTCCAAACATTGAAATGAAGAGAAATATTTTTCGCCCAAAAAGATCAGATAAATATTGGTTTATGATCGAAAAGAATATTCCAAGGGAAGCAATGGACAGGACTAAAGCCATTGTCGAATCCGCTGTAGTTTGGTTCATCCCGGATAAAAATTCATTTTGCACTTGTGAAATGATTGTCGGAATGTACAACGTGCTATAGCTGTCAAAAACATCCATCAGGGATAAAAACAGAAACATGTAGAGAACATAAAAAGCGGACTTTCCTTTCCATCGAGTTTTTTTTTCGTCTTGACTGGGAGGTTCCATATAGTAACCTCCTTGTCTTTGATTTTTAATAAAGATTTATAATAAGCTCGATTAACGAAATGAAGCGACTCTGATTACTCATTCGCTGATCACTTCTATTGTGAAAAATTCAATTACACCAAAGAAATAGGATAATTGCTCCTAATTCTAATATTTTTTTCTTCATAATTTTTCTACCTAATTGCCATTCTTGATAATTTTTCCCCAAATCTGGTCGATTACCTCGGAATTTCATCAAATATCTGTAATAGGAATTCTTTTCCAACGGTAGGTTTTTAAGAGATCCCACGTTATTTTGGTTTAGAGACGTTATTGCTCAATATCTCTTAATCTCTCCAAGCGCCATTGGTATAGTGGTTAGTATGTTGGCTTCCCAAGCCAGCGACTCGGATTCGATTTCCGGATGGCGCATATTATTATTTTTATATTTTATTTAAAATTAATATTCAAATTGGTCGAATTCTGAAACTATAAGGATGAACGAACAAAATTTTCAATTCTCCCGGTATTTCACTCACTGAAAAAGTCGAATTCGTAAAGAATCGTACTAGAAAATTTCTCCGCACAACTTTATTTCCATAATTCATATGGTCGAAATGCTTTCCTTCCGCACATATCTCATTTACAAAATTCAATAAATTGGAAGACGAACCTTCTTATAATCGGTCGACTATTCATCAAATATGCAAAGTTCAACGTTTACGATCCAAGACCAAGCCGGGATCGATATCTTTGTCTATAAATGGATGCCGGAATCAAGCATCAAACCTAAGGCAATTGTGCATATTTTACATGGAATGGCGGAGCACGCTGCTCGATATACGCATGTTGCCCAAGCACTAGTTGATGCTGGATATGTTGTGTATGCAGATGACCATCGAGGACATGGAAAGACAGCAAAAGATCTCAAGAATGCAGGATATTTGGGTAAAGATGGAGGGGAAGGTGCCCTCGAGTCGGTAAAGAAAGTGTCTGAGCATATTCGTACTGAATTTCCCGATCTACCGTTCTTTCTCTTGGGACACTCGTGGGGATCTTATCTTGCCCAAGAGTATATAGAGCAATGGGGCTCTTCGCTTACCGGGGTTATTTTAAGTGGCACGACAGGGACCCAACCCATGAAAGATATACTCATGCTCCTGGGAAAGCTCATTTTGGTGTTTAAAAAACCCGAATCTCCCGCGAAATTGATTGATAAATTGGCGATAGCACCCTTGGGTAAGACCTTCGATACAACCGTATCGAAAAATGCTTGGCTAAGTCGGGATTTAGAGGTGGCGAAGGTCTATGATGCAGATCCATTCTGTGGGTTCATGATGTCGAATTCTTATTTTGTGGAAATGGCCAAAGCCATGAAACGGATGTGGAATCCCAAAAACGAAGCCAAGATTCCCAAAAATCTCCCGGTGCTCTTCTTTACGGGAGGGGATGATCCAACCAATGAATTTGGGAAAACTATGCAGGATTTAATCGATCGTTATCAAAAGTTAGACATTAAGGATATCACGTCGAAGGTCTACGAGGGTGGAAGACATGAAATGTTTAACGAAACCAATAAGGCTGAAGTTATCCAAGACGTGGTAGATTGGTTAGATGCCCATCTCCCTTAATTAACCCAATTCACCTGATTACTTAATAAATTTCTGATAATCTTTCTTTTTTCCTTTTATTTGCTGAATTTCCCTAATTTGATCTTCATCGTCAATATTTGCGGGGATTCCACGATCGAGTAGAATGTCAAGTAGGGTCCGATAATCCGTATTTGCTATAAGGACCGCCTCTCCTAGTGTGATTCTACCTTTTTGAAATTCCTGGATGGCGAATTCAATTTCTTTTTCTTCAGCGGCTCCAATCATGCATATAATTATATGCAATTTACATATTAATACATTATTACAACTTGTTGTTAGTATTACCATTAATGAAGAGTTCAGATGCGATAGAAGAACATTCTTAAGTTCATCTGCCGAAAGTTATACATTGGATTTCTTAAATTTCTTAAATCCAAAAAAGATAAAATATATGGAAAATGAGTGATATGTCATTTTTACCCAATTACCCGGATCTATACGCTGATATCCATAAGTGTCATGATTGTTCTGATATGCTGCCCACAAAAGCAATTCGGAACACAAATATGGTTGATTCTGCATCAAATGTGATGTTGATTTCACAATGTATGATTAGCACTGGCGGAATCGATAGTGGAGTGCATTTTTATGATAGAAAGGGAAAACTAACAAAGAGCGGGAAGCTTCAAGAGCTTTTCCTCAATCAACTCGATCAGACCTTGGCACCGGCAAAACCTGTTGAATTGGAAAAAGGAAATATTGCCGAACGGGATACCACACAAAAAACAGTTTACTGCACAGAAATGTGCATGTGCCATACCGGTATGACCTATGCAAGTTATATTCATAAAGATATAACCCGTCGACCATCAATGACCGAAGTAAAAGCTTGTTTGAAAAATGGCTTTCTTCTGAAGGAATTGAAATGGATTCGACCTAGAGTTATATTTTTAGCAGGAAATGCTGCCCGGCTTGGGTTTTATAGGCATATTTTGAAAACTCCTGTAGCCAGAGAGCATGCCAAAATGAGCATATCTGCCGAAATCGAAGAAATTGTGAATTTTACGAAATTTCCCGTTATTAGCGAACAATTTGGATCGATAATCATTCCCATCTTCTTTCCAGAATATCGTCTTTTTAAGCGATCTACCTATGAATCGAAAATGTACAATCCTGATTTTGTCAAAACCATTAAAAATGTGCTGAAATTGGGAGATTTGGAATGGCGCCCGCCCACTATGTTTCCAGAGGATTATCTTGCATTTTAAAAATATAATGAATTTTTCATATATTATGCAGAAAAAATTAAAGGAAAAAATTGGGCTTGCGGTTTTACTTCCTGAATGCTTTGGTGATTTTTCCAATGTATTGCTTGTGAATATCTCCCTTTTGATAATATTTCTGCATAATTGAGGGTGGGATTACATCAGCATTCAGATCTTGGTAATAAATTTTTTCACAAATGAGCACCAAATTTGCTTCATTGAAATAGACAGTTGACCCTTTTTCACCTTCTGATTCATTAGAAGAAACATATTCTGAGGTAGTTAATCCCTCAACATGCATTTTATCGATATCTCTTCCCGATTTGGTTCCGCAGAGATTTAAAGTTTTTTTAAATGAAGAAGAGAAGAAATTTAAGGTGCAAAAGGTGTGATTCTCAACAAATTCATATGTATATCGAGACGGCCTTATGAAGAGATAAACAACAGGCAAATTCCAAAGGATCCCAATTCCTCCCCATCCGGCGGTCATCATGTTGAATTTTTCTTGAGTGCCCGCAGTGATTAAAAACGAATCGTGATGGATGAGTGAAAAGAAGTTCTGGGTCAATTTATAGGGTGATATTTCTGTAAAGAGAGGTTGTGATTGTTGTGGTGTTGATTGTGTAGGTAATGGAGAAGGTGATGGTGATGGAGTCATATGTTGATGTAGAACATAGTGTTTAAGTAATTTATGACTGTTCGGTCTACCAGTTGTGGAGAGGTGGTTTTTGTAATAATTGGCTCTTCCAAACATCCACATCAAATGGAGAGGGTGGAAGTTCACCCATGGGTTGATATTGGGGCTTGATCCACGATCCCTCATAAGCAAATTGCGGGAAAAAGTGTCTTTTCAAATTGATATAGGTTTCCCATAATAGAAATCTGTGAAAGGGGACAAACCCTCCTCGGGGATAACATTTGCCCTGCTGGAGTAATTTGACAATATCATCGGGATCCTTGCTCTGGGTTGGAATTTGGGTATAAGCGTATCCAAACTGTGATGGATGGTGGGCATCGCTCCCTGCAATTCTTCCCTTTTTCCATCCCCTAAACCATTGTTGGGTGCGCCGATTTAAGCCGAAAATCGACCCGTTGAGCCACTCTAACCCATCAATATCTAGACGACGCACTACTTTTGGCGTCCAATATCCCCGGAAAGGATTTAGACCTGGGTGCGATAGATATATTGCACAATCTTGATCCCTGAGAGCATCAATCACGATTTCGGGGTCCCACGAGTCTTTGGCGAGATGCCATTCCTGAACCCCGTATGCTAGGATATGATTGAATCCGGTTGATATTTCCATCGAGGGTAAAACGGGTATTCCTTCTTCACGGGCCAATTTCTGAATTTTTGGAACTCCACGTAATGTATCATGGGCCATCGCGTTGACCCAATTAAATCCGCGCTTTTTGGTGATAGTGATAAGGTCCTTCGGAGAAATTGTACCATCATGTAAGTCAAAATATGTATGAACATGAGCATCGAACAGTGCACCATATTTGTCACGGGGATATACGGGAAATCGGGTTGTCATCATAATGGTTAAACACCATAAATTAAGTTATTTAAGTCATTTTTCAATAAACTCTAATT
>JABCSI010000026.1 GCA_018238965.1 Promethearchaeota archaeon | reverse complement strand
ATCTAATTTATGTACGCGGGATTATTATCCGTGTTTCCATTGTACGGCCCCAAATTGTGCAAGCAATGTTTGAATGCCCGATTTGTGGGAATCTCATGCAGGTTGACCAATTAACTACACGGTTAACCCCTCCTCGGGAATGCATGAACCCCACCTGTAATAATAAGAAGGATTTTAAGGTTTTGACCGAACAATCGGATTTTATTGATCACCAATACATTACTATACAGGAAGCTCCCGAAGATCTCCGATCGGGTGATATTCCCCAGACTTTACAGTGTATTTTACTCCATAATTTAGTAGATAGTGTCCGTCCAGGTGAACGGGTAAAAATGATGGGAATTCTCAAATCTGTTCCCCGAGAAGACCGTCGTGGACGCCTTTCTACTCTATTCCAATCCCAATTATTAATTAATAGCGTCGAAGGAATTCGCCAGGAGGATGAAGAGTTGGATCTATCCCAAGAAGATGTTGATGAAATTCATGCTATTGCCCAAGAACCCGATATTCAGAAAAAAATAGCCAGATCGATAGCCCGATCCATTTTGGGTCAAGAACAATTGAAATTGGGGGCTGCCTTAAGTCTTTTCGGCGGAGTTCGGAAGGTTAAAAAGGACGGAAGTAAACTCCGGGGAGATATTCACGTGTTGTTTATGGGTGATCCCGGAACCGGAAAATCCCAAATTCTGCAAAATTGTGCCCAAATTTCACCCCGGTCAGTCTATACATCTGGTAAAGGTGCTTCAGCAGCTGGGTTAACTGCTGCTGTTATTAAAGACAGTGATAATGCGGGACTCCAATTAGAAGCCGGTGCTCTGGTTTTAGCTTCTGGTGGTGTGGCATGTATTGATGAGTTTGACAAAATGCGCAAACAAGACCGATCAGCAATACACGAGGCGATGGAACAACAATCCTATCATCCAAATGTTGAATTGGCTTTAAATGATAATTCTCGAGTGTTTATTGGAGATTTTGTAGATAATCTATTTGAACGAATGTCGAAACGAAAAATCGAAGGAATTAACTGTGAGATATTACCGATAGATGATCTAAATATTGAGATTTTATCCACAAATTTTGAAGAAAATATAGTTATTCCTATAGATCGTGTTAGTCGCCATTCTGCTCCTGAGACATTTATTGAAATTCGTTATTCTAATGGTAGGAAAATCTTAGTAACTCCTGAACATCCAATATTTGTAATGATTGACAATAATATTGATACGCTTCCTGCAGCTGAAATAGAGAAAGGACACTATGTACCAGCATTAAATATAATCAAAAATGATTCTGAAAACTTAATTCCCTTAAATTTGGATATCGACGAAGGACGGAAAGATGTTATTCTTCCTTCTTTTCTCACAAATGAACTAAGCGCGTTTTTAGGTTATTTTGTGACCGAAGGATATTCCTACTATGGGAGTTCTGCTGAAATTGGTTTGTCTAATAAAGATCCTTCAATTGTCAAGGAAATGAAATATTTAATTCAACGCAATTTTGGCATCGAAGCCCTTGATTATGTCGATAAAAACCGCACTCTTCGAATCGTTTCTAAATCAATTTTTAATTTCATGGAAGTAAACTTTCCTGAAACTATGACCCTAAGCATTAAAAAACGCATTCCTATTCATATTTTTAACTCTCCTGAACATTTACGAATTTCATTTTTAGAAACAGCATTCAAAGGTGATGGAGGAATTGAAAGTACTGCTCTTGCTTATTATACATCATCACCAGGATTAGCTTATGATTATCAAGATTTATTGCTCTCCCTTGGTGTCCATTCTAGGATCTTAGAAGAACTATATCATTTCGGAGAAAATTCCGAAGAATCTCGCCTTCGATACAAAATTTATATTACTGGCGATTCTCTTGAACGATTTGTTTCAATAATTATTGGAGAAGAAAATATATCTGAAAAATTGTTAAAAATTTTAGAAAAATCTCAAAACACTCACAGAAAACATGATGTTGTCCCTAGTTGTGTCGCTGAATTAATATTATCTGTCAAAAAAATACTTGGAATAGCAAATGATGGATATTACGTTCAACACATTCAAAACAACTATGGGATAAATAAAGATATCATCAACAAAGAATTAATCACGTTTCATAAGACCATAAATAGTATCAAAGAAAATATAGATTCATGCTCGAATTTGCAAGATTTAAGGAAACTGATTAATTATTCACAGGAAAAAGTTGCAAGATTAATTGAAGTAAGCCGATCTAAAATTAATTATATGGAAAGAGGCGGATATTCTAACGAGGAAGTAAATGAGATATTTATTCTGGCCCGAGAGAAAATTTTCCAACAAATTAAGAATTCTGTAAATATAATAGATAAAATTGAACACATTTTAAATTTCCGCTGGTTAAAAATTAAATCTGTTGAAAGAATTCCGAATGCTGATTCTGAATTAACTAAGTGGGTTTACGATGTTACAGTAGTTCCTACAGAGAATTTTATTAGTCATGGGGTGGTGTTACATAACACAATCAGCATCGCCAAGGCAGGCATTGTAGCAACACTCCAAGCGAAGACTGCCATTATTGCGGCTGCAAATCCAAAGCATGGACGTTGGAACGATTACGATACTGCAGCAAACAATATTAATCTCAGCCCTCCGATTCTCTCCCGTTTTGATCTGATTTTTATTGTACGGGATATCCCAGAAAAGGTACAAGATGATCGCATTGCCGATTACATATTGAATAATCACATGGTGGGCGATGATGAGGCTTCTATTTATGAAGATGATGGTAGCGGTAAGGCATTACCCAAGCTTGAAGATTTCATTCCGATGGATTTGCTGAAAAAATATCTGCAATATGCGAAAGTCAATTCTCACCCGAAATTAACCAAGGAAGCAGCGGAACTGATCCGGGAATTTTACATTGCGATGCGTAGTTCAACACCTGATGGATCAACGGCAGTTCCTATAGTCGCCCGAACCTTGGATGGGATGGTTCGCATGAGTGAAGCCTATGCCAAAATGGCACTTCGGGATTATGTGAAGAAGGAGGACGCTCAAGCGATCATTGATTTGTTGAAAAGATCCCTGCGTGATATCGGGTACGATGAAGAAAACGACCAATTCGATGTGGATGTTATGTACTCGGGGGTTTCATCTAGTAAACGAAACCGTCTGAATCTTATCCTTAAGAAAATCAAAGACCTTCAGTTGGCCAATCCCAGCGTTGCCCTCACTTTTGAAGATATTTACGAACCCTTGACCACAGAAAAGGGAATTACCGAAGAATTTGTTCGTGGAGCCCTGGCCCAGTGGTTGAAGGATGGGGAATTGTATCAACCGCAAAATGATACATGGCGTCTGGTGAATTCACCCAAACAACCGAAAAAATAAGGCACCTCCATACCTAGCCAATTATAAATTGTGCTGAAAAGAGAGGGTATTTCATATGGCCACACCCCTTCCCACTCCTACTGTCACTTCCACCAATTATGATCATTTGCCCCTCCATCCGAGTCTTCATCAGTTATTACGCAAACGGGGTATACTTCAATTATATCCTCCACAACTAACTGCTCTGGAACATGGATTGACGGGAAAAAATATTCTCCTCAGCATTCCCACCGCTTCCGGGAAAACTCTTGTGGCTGAATTATTGGCACTCCAGAAATTGTTGGAAAATCGTGATAAATATCCCGAGGAGAAAAGTAAGTGGGGAAAAATCTTGTATCTTTGTCCCTTGAAAGCTCTGGGGTCTGAAAAATATACTGAATTCCATGATGATTGGCTAAACCTCGGTTTCCAAGTGGGAATGTCCCGCTCCGATGTTGATCGTCCGGATTTTCACATCTTTCAAAACCATTTGGTGATTCTGACCAATGAGAAGGCAGATTCCCTATATAGATTGAATCCCCGTATTATGAAGGGGGTAATCATGGTCATTGTCGATGAGATCCATCTGATTACCGACTCTAATAGGGGAATTACTTTGGAATTTCTATTAACTCGAATGTTAACCCAAGAGATTTCTCCCCTTTTGGTAGGCCTTTCTGCTACCATTCGTAATGCCCGTCAATTGGCAACTTGGTTACGGGCAGATCTTATCACCAGCTCGTGGCGCCCTGTACCTTTGAAGGAAGGGTATTATATTGCCGATAATATTAATTTCCAAGATGGGTCCCAACGGCGCGTTATTAAGATTCCTGGGCATGATGAGGTGACCTCCCTCACCTTAGATATGTTGAAGGAAGGTGGACAGGTGCTAATTTTCGCGAATTCTCGGAAAAGCGCTATGTCCCAAGCCGAACAACTCAGTCCCAAAATTAGAATTATTGCTACGGACACCGAAAAGCAATTATTTTCCTGGGTGCAGCATGAATTTGAAAAAAAGCACCTCGATGACACCTTTGCGGCCAAAAAACTCGCCAAGGTTCTCAAGGGTGGGGTTGCATTCCATCATGCCGGAATGGGTGGCGATCAACTTCGTTTCATTGTGGATCAATACAATACCGGTCATATTAAAGTAATATGTTGTACTCCCACGCTTGCGGCCGGAGTTAATACACCAGCCCGTCGTGTAATTATCAAAACGCTTTACCGTTATGAAGCGGATAAAGGTAGCGTTCTCATTCCCATTATGGAATACAAACAAATGGCCGGTCGGGCAGGTCGGCCACGTTATGATCCTTATGGAGAAGTAGTAATTCTTGGAAGTGATTCCCGGAAGTTGGAGAAAAACGGGATCGCCTACATTCATGGGGAAATTGAGCGTATTTCCAGTAAATTGGAGGACCTACCGATGTTGCAAAGCCAAACTCTGAGTTTGGTTGTATCCCAAACCGTCAACTCTCGTGAAACTCTGGATCAGTTCATAGCCAATACATTTTATTATCATCAGCATTTTGTCGATCCCGATCCAATTTCAGAGGAAAATAAGCCTTCCAATTTCAATCCTCCATCAAGGAAGTTAAATATTGGAGATGATCCTCAACGACGAATACGTTCTCCCCGAAGGGGTGGGCGGGGACGTGATCCGTTGGGTTTATCTATGGAGGATATCGAAGAACAGTCTTCCAATTTTCAAGTGGTATTTACTTCGGCCGATAAATTGTTGGGTTCGAGTTCTCCATCTTCCGGTGGTAATTCCGACTCGGATCTTGATAAATTACCTTCCGAAGGAAAAGTTTCTTCATGTATTCCATCGTCCCGTCAATCTCCCTCTCAAAAGATACCAATAAAAACATCACCTTCTCAAACCGAAATGGATCACACCCAGCATGTTCCTTATGTTCCTTCTCCATCTACTCCTTCTTCTTCATCTTCCACTTCATCTTCAGTTTCTTCTTCAAATTCTGGGAAATTAACTGAGGGAAGTTCACAGCCAATTTCAAGTTTGCTTGATACTGCCATATCGGATACTTTGAAATATTTCCTCCAACACGATCTCATCGCAGTTCCCTCGGATTCTGACCAAACCGATTTGAGCATTCTTTCTGCCACTCCCTTTGGTAAAATAACCACCCAAAGTTACCTCATTCCTGCGGATGCGGTTCTTCTCCGAGAGGATTTAGCCTACGCCAAATTTTTGGATCATTCGGATGAAATTGATCTCCATCCCGTGAGTTGGCTCCATCTTTTGACCAAATTGCAGACATTTCCCAAGTACTATCTCCGTCGTAGCGATCATTCGCCAATTCTGACATTTATCGAGCAATACGATGAACATTTGATAATGGAACAAATATGGGAGCCGGTCGATGCAGAGTTTCCAAACTTTGCCAAAGAAATTAAGATGACCATGATTCTCTGGGATTGGATAAGTGAAGTACCGGGAAATGAGATTGCGGAGCGGTACAACGTCGGAATGGGGGATGTACACCGCATTGTGGAAAATGCCCGATGGTGTCTTCGGGGTCTTCAACGGATTGAAAAACTCGAAGGAGAGATTCTTGGGGAATACGATAAATCTGAAGATCCTGGTTCAAGGGGATTATATCAAGAGTTTATCCGATTGGAAACTAGATTGAGATATGGAATTCGTGCAACTTTGCTTCCCCTTATTGAATTTAGTGGAATTGGGCGGATTCGGGCCCGGAAGTTGTATCAAGCAGGATATAAATCTCGATTAGATCTGTCCGGTGCATCCCATTCTGAGTTAGCCAGAGTTCCGTTGATAGGCAACCGTTTGGCCACACAGATTCTCGAACAGTCAAAATCTTCAAAATCAAAGTCAAAATCTAATTCTAAATCAAAATCTCGTAAATCTCCGTCAGGAAAGTCTTCTTCCTCTTTTCCCACGAGTACCTCAAAGAAAACCTATCGTATAAAACGGAAAAAATCCCTTGATGATTTTTTTTCCTAAGGGTTTTTCTAATATCTCAAACAGTAAACATTCAATCACTCAAAATCATATAGATTGAAGATGTCACGCTATCGAGAATTGTTAGTTTATTGCTCTGTATTTTTGCCCGAATCTTGGAACATTCTTTTTGCCTTTTCCTTTGCAATTTTTTTTGCTTCTTCGATAATAAATTTTTTTCCCTCTTCTATTGCTATCTCTTTCGCTTTTACCAAGATTAGTTGTGTTACTTCATCCGAGGCAATTTCTATCGTTTTTTCTTTAACTTGGTCAAGTTTAGGTTTTACGGCTTCAACTGTGCCCTTTGCTATTTCCTTCGTTTTTTCTCCTAATTTTTGAACCTTCTCATCGGCCAATCCTTTAGCAACATCAAGTTTAGGCTTTGCCGCTTTAGCAGTTTCCTTCGCTTTTTCTCCTAAATCATGGGCTTTTTCTTTGGTGATTTCTTTCACATTTTCCAGTTTAGGCTTTGCCGCTTCGACTGTCTCCTTCGCTTTTTCTTTTGCTTTTTCCCCTAATTCTTTTGTTTTATTTTTCACTTTGTCAAACATTGAGAATTCCACCTATGAATAGATTTTCTTCAAATCATCTATAAATCTCAGAATGTGTCACCATATATAATCCTCGGGATTCTTTTTAAACCACAAATAAGTTATATAAGGGCGACTCACATCTTGAAGGGTAATGAGTAGAAATCAGAAAGATTGTACGCGAGCCATTGCGGTTTTTTTTTGCAATGAAAATGGGGAGGAAGAGTACGAAAAATGAGAAAGGATTTGCGGGATATATTGTATAATATTGTTGTCGGAATTCCGATTGCCGTTGTTATGTATATATGTTATACTCGAGACCTTTTATCACTCGAGGTAATGGCAATAATTGCGATTGTGTATGTGGCAGTAACGCAACTATTTTGGTTTTTTTGGTTAAAACCACGGTTGCTAGGACGCGGAACATCGGATTAAATCCGGATAATTTCCTAGGAGGAACGGTTTGGTTTTTTTCCTTTGATATGCAGGACACCAAATTCCAGAGCAATGCTCCTCTGCACGCTAATTTTTTTTTTTCTTTTTCTTCCCTCCAGATTTTTTTTTTTGGGTTCTTGAATAGTATCCGCACTCTGGAATATTAGCGAGAAACCGCCATCGGATGTAGATGCCGATCCAGAACTGGATGAAGAAGTTGATTTCTTTCCACGATCCAAGCGCCGTTGTAGGTGAACATCGAATCCAGTGGAAGCGTAGGATAATGTGGACGGCAACACACCAAATAGTTTTGACCACCTTCCGTGGGCTTTTTCCAGTTTATCCAGTTTCTTTTCTATTTTTTCAGTATTGAGAGTGTGATTTTGGGTTAAAAGATGCTCAAGTCCTTTTCGATTGAAGGGGCGGATATTGGAAATCGTAATCAAAGTTAGCAGTCAAAACTGATATGAGATCCAAAATACATGGATAATGTTATGATTAATAAACCAGATTCAACAAATAGTAATAGAAAGAAGCATGAACGTCTCGGATCATACCAAAAAACTCTTGGATTCCAGCCTAATCATCGATTCTCTAAGTCACGGACCGATGCCATGGAGCGAAAAACTGATTGCAGAAACTGACAGACTATTGGGAACCACCAAAAATGCCTTCAAAATTGTTCCTCGCTTATTCAAGGGTCTGATCACCGAAATTACCTCGGATGAAGAAGCCTATAAATTTTATAAGGAAGAGTGGGAGAGGTCCGGTGTAAACTGTGTGAGCTGCACTGTTGGACCCCTCCATACAAAACCATATTCGATGACAGGTGTGCGGAATAATTTTGCCCTTTTTACCCACTTATTGGAGCAACGCCAGAATTATTTACAAAAAGTGTTAAGGGCGGAAGATATCAAGCAAGCGGCTGCACAAGGGAAAAAAGGATTTATTTTAAATTTTCAGAGCATGCAGCACATCGGGCGCGATTTGGACCTTGTCGAACATTTTTATTTCCAAGGCATTCGAATAATGCAATTAACCTATAATTCAAGAAATGCTCTGGGCACCGGCTGCACCGCGAGGACTGACCGCGGATTGACGAATTTTGGAGAGAAAGTTGTCGAGAAAATGAACGAGCTTGGAGTTGTTGTGGATATCTCGCATTGCGGGATGCAAACTTCTTGGGATGCTCTCAATCATTCTCAGGATCCAATCATGGCTACGCACACCTTGGCCAGAAATCTATTCTACCATGATCGCGGAAAAACGGATAAATTTTTCAATGCAATTGCTGAAAAAGAAGGATATATTGGGATATTGGCTGTTCCCGGATTTCTGACAGGAAAAGAGGAAACGGACATAAACAATTGGCTAGACCACGTGGACCATGTTGTGAAAGTAGCCGGTATCGATCATGTGGGGATCGGGACAGATTATTATGGATTTTCCATCCCACCGAATTTAGCTAAAGCAATTGGTAAGCTTATGAAGGTTCTCGGCTTTAAACCTCAGCATCGGGCCACCTTCGAAAAAAAACTCAAGGGATTTGAGAGATATGCGAAGTTTCCCAATTTAATAGAGGGTCTAATTTCCCGGGGATATAGCGACATTGAAATCAAGAAACTTGCAGGGGAAAATTTTTACAGGGTTTTTCAGAAGATTGTTGGATAACATCAATTTTTTGCTTTTTTAATAATTTAATAACCTTACTCCGTTTAACTGATAATTTAACGCATTAAACGAACCTAATTAACAAAAATGAAAATTCGCTTAAAGTGTTTACGGTAAATTTGCCCCAATTATCCCATAGTGAACAATTTTGCTCAATACTACGATTTTGGATTACTACGTGTTAGACAAGGTGAAAAGGTAACAACGATAGAATTATGACTTTCTGATTATACGTCAAAAATAAAGCTTTGAGTGCTTTCAAAAGAAAGAATTTTTTTATATACTGAGCATGACTATTTTATCAAGATATAATTATGAAACCCGGATTGGAAAAAAATAATTATAAACAAGCATGCAAATGGATCCTTGCCTCAAAACATACCGTGGTTTTTACGGGTGCAGGAATTTCTGTGGAAAGCGGGATCCCACCGTTTCGTGGTGAAAATGGTTTATGGGCAAAATATAATCCGATATTTTTAGACACAAGATATTTTAAAGCAAATCCAAAAGAATCTTGGGTGTTAATTAAGGAGATATTTTACGATTTCTTTGGTAGGGCAAAACCGAATGAAGCCCACCGAATTTTGGCAAAATGGGAGAAAGAACATTTAATTCAAACGATTATTACCCAAAATATTGATAACCTCCATCAAGAAGCGGGGAGTAAAAATATCTTGGAATTTCACGGAACCGCCCAGACTCTTTCATGTATCGATTGTCATAAACAATATAATAGTTTTTTATTCCTAAATTCGCTTCCACCAAGCTGTCCCGATTGTGGAGGATTATTAAAGCCCGATTTTGTATTTTTCTCAGAACCGATTCCCCAACAGGTTCACCAAGATTCAATAAAAAATGCAGAAATGGCGGATTTATTCATTCTGATTGGAACTACAGGAGAGATTATGCCTGCTTCAATGATTCCATATGTGGCTAAGGAGAAATGTGCGAAATTTATTGAAATAAATGTGAAACCTTCTAAATATACGGAAGCGATAACTAATATTTTTCTCGAGGGCAAAGCAACTGAAGTTTTTATGAAATTGGATGCCTTTCTTTCATCAGAAAATATGGATAGATAAGAAATTCGAATTTTTTGGTCATTTAATTTTGGAAATATCACGCATAGTATTATTTAGGACAAACTTGGACATCACTTCTGATCTCCTTTGTCAAAGCCCTCCTACGCGCGAGGGCCTATTATTCGATATATAATCTCAAAATCTCTGCCGAAATTATTCCTTTTGACAATATAGATTATGAAATCATCTGCTATTTGTTGTTGATTCTCTTCAATTGGGTGTTGAATCTAATTAAACTAAAATAAGGGACTTCAATATTTATAACTATAGAGGGTCTAGGTTTAGTTAAGTCAAGAAATGTCCAAGTTTTATTTGACTTTTAGTGACGGTTGAATCCCCATTTACCTAAAAAAGAATCCTAATAGAAGATAATCGGAAATAAATAGAAAATACCAAGAAGAAAGGAAGAAAAAAGGTTTCGTGTTTGAGATCAGCGGGAAGTTAGCGCGCACAAGACCGAACTACCCTTCCAGGTCGGAATTATCTTGCCACCAATGTAATGTTTCACTTTTTGCCATGGTTTTTTTTTCATTTTTACTTGACACCTCCTGTATTTTGTTTAGTTTGGAATTTTCTGCGAGTGTTGACCATATTCCGCCGTACTACAGTTTCCAGTAAACCGATGAATAATCTTTGGATAGTATGCTTCTCTTTAGGGAGCAGGGATGATGCAATGGTTTCATAAACCACTTGGGTTCCCGCGGTTCCTTGATTGTTATCGGGAAGATCCATCTCATTCAAAAAATCCGTCAAGGCGATAGCATCTGGGAGATCCCGCTTATTCAACTGAATCACAATTGGAGTGGCACTGCGTTTGGTGAAATGCAATAGTTCCTCAAAAGATCGCAAATTTTCCTCGATTTTTCCCCACGACGAATCTCCCACAAAAACCACTCCATCGGCATTTTGCAAAATATATTCCCGCGTGGAGAGGAAACGTTCCTGTCCTGTGGTCGTTGCTACATTGACCACTACGTCGAGTTTGCTGGGGATCATAGGAAAACGGAAATGCACAGAATCATTCCATAAGGTGCGCTCGTCGGTGGTAGCAATGGAAAATCCTTCGGAGACTTGGAATCGCTGGAAAATTTCCTGAAGACGGTAATAGGTGGTAGTTTTGCCCGCTTCCCCCGGTCCCCAAAAAAGAAGTTTGATTTGAAGAAGCCTTACAAGAGCTTCTGATGTTGGTGCGGGAGTGGGCGGTTGGGACATCGAGTTGCTCATATTATTCCCCCAATGCTGGATTCCGTGAGGGAAAAGAGTTGCTTCTTCAAATCTTCGAGATGATGGGTGAATTCAGATTCGGACATTCGCATCTGGTTGCGGGCTTTTTCATCGTGTTCAACCTGATGGAGGATCCTGGGTGCGAATTTTTGCATGAGCATCACTACCAGACCCAGGTTAATATTTCTTTCTCCGATTGAAATGAGGATTAGTTCACGGGTCTGATTTGGATTTTCGCCAAGGGAAACCGTTCCGATAATATGGGTGAAGAACATGAAGTCACCGAAAATCAATGTTGCTCTGTCAAGGTCTTGGGCTTGGAAGAAATCCCTTGCTTGTTTTCCGACACCGTAGAGTGCCGCTCCAATCGCACCCACGTCCCAGTAATTCAATTTGTGATGGAAGAAGGTGTTGGCGGCAAGTACTTTTGCGTCTTGATCGGCGACGATGAGTCCGTAGAGTTTTCCGGTGCGTGAGAGCTTGCCGTATTTGACTCGGAGTTCATCGAGCAAAGTCGCAACGGCGTTGGATCGAAGTTGATCGGGAATAGTTGCCATAAAAGAGGTAGAAGGGAAATTACTTAAAATAGCAGAAATTTTTCACGAAACTGAGAATAGTCATCTTTTATCAAATGGTATCAATTTCTTTTTTTTCTACTGTGCAATTTGTAATGTATAGAATAAGAAAGTTAGATGGAATTGATTATTTTGGACAAAATGGAGAAATTACAAGCATTTCTGAATGAAGGAAATGAGTATTTTGCGAACCTTGACTTCAACCAAGCCCTTGAGTGTTATCAAAGAGGGGTGGAATTGGATCCCCAACAGGCCGTTTTTTGGAATTGTTTGGGAAATACGTATTATAGGAAAGAAGATTTTAACCATGCTATTGAATGTTATCAGAAAGTCGTTGAAATTGACCCTAAGGATGTTGTTGCGTGGAATAATATGGGAAATGCCTATACTTATAGTAATAATGAGGGAGATTTTGAACGATCAGTCAATTGTTTCCAAAAAGCATTGGAAATCAATCCTCAATATGCCCACGCATGGTTCAATTTGGGAAATTATCATAAAAGTATAGGAGAAATTGACCAAGCAATCCAAAGTTACCAAAAAACCATCGAGATTGATGATCAATATGCTCCTGCATGGTTTAACCTAGGAAATATATACCAGGATAGAAAAGTGTATGATCAGGCAATTGAATGTTATCAAAAAGCCTTAGCGATTAATCCTGATATGGAAAATGTGAAAAACAATTTAGAGATGGCTGTTTCCAAATTTCTTTTTTAGTCAATATTTTTCGATTATAATCCAATTTTACCCGACATTCTAACAATTCTTCACTCTGGTCTACCTTTTTGGGGTCTAATCGGGCATATCCATTGGAGTCTACAGCACGATATCGAAGTGATATATGTGTCAATCATCCGAAAAGAAGAAATTTATATCGGAATCGACCAGAATTGGATAGGTACAGAGAATAAAAGGATAAAAATCTTGGGGAGGATCCCATGTTAACTTTGTTTACTTTGGGAAAGATTCGGCGCGCCCTCAAAAACCGACGGGAATACGATATACTTATCTCCACTAAGGGATGGTATCCTCTCAACAAGCCTTTTCCCGCATATTTAGCTGTCTTGGGTCTCAATCGTCATCCTAAGCCTGGTGAAGGATCCCTCACACGTAATTTTCTATAAGGGGACAAACTATGGCGCACTCTCTCCCATACTAAAGCCTATCGGCAGATTTTTTTATTTCCCGCCATCCCCGGAACTGTGCTTGAAGGACGCCTGAATTCCCGCCATACGAATTGGAAAGTCTATTACTTGGTAGTACCGCATCGGCGCTTGCATTTGGTGAAGATTTCATATATAAGGGCAATGTGGTGGGTAAGAAAGATTGCCATGGTTCGTTGTTTAATTTGGGGTGAATTTAGGGTGATTCCTGCCACATATCGCGCTGCCGTCTATGATAGAGATCAAGGCCGGTGTGTAAATTGCCACCGAGATAGCGCTCTAGAATATGATCATATCATCCCATTTTCCAAAGGAGGTGCAACTTCTATTGACAATCTTCAATTATTGTGCCAACGGTGTAATAGGAGAAAGTATAATCATATTTGCGAACCTATACCGGTCCATCTCCCCAATGCCAATCAAAAATCAAACCGGAAGTCTCAAAAAGCAATAAATTCTATCCCAATCTTGAAAAGACTTTCCAATATACTTCACAGGAAAATTTAAGAAACCCAAGAAATGCTACAATCTGAAAGATTCACGACATTATAATTTCTAACTCTCGAATGTGAATTTATTACTATTATATAAAGAATAAATTAAAGAATGAATATGGGTTTGGGTGTCTAGCTAAGTTAGACACTGTAATATACTGACAGTGTTGTAAATATATTAAGTGAGAAGTTAAAATGCTTGAAACCAATAATTCAAATTTACATAAATCAAATCATGAAATTCAGACTCAAAAAGTGAAAATTCATCGCATGGTATATTTGGTGGCTGTGTTAACGTTTTTCTCCATCCTTGCTCCCGCAGTTTTACATTCAAATGATAAAGAACTTTTCACGGCACTTTTTGCCAGTCCTTCCAATCCATTATCCGAATTAACCGTAGTTAGATATTCCTCACTATATGATTCGATATACTATATTGCTTTTATCGTAGGCTTAATAATTGGCCCGATTTCAGATAGGAAGGGAAAACGGAAGGCGTTTGTTGTAACGGGATCCATCGGGTATATTGTTTTTTCGACCCTACTTCTTTTTTCCCCCACATTTCAAATCATGCTTGTGTTCAGGTTATTCCAAGGGATTTCCCACATTCTTGTTTGGCAAACGTTGATGGTTTTAGCATATGATTACAGTGATTCAACAAACGTGGCTAAATCCGTGTCCATTAACACGATATTTATGGGAATGGCGATGGGTTTCGGAACAATGTTCGGGGGATTTCTCGCAAATTTGGGCACTTTTGTCCCAATATTTTTTTCAATTGGGTCCTACTCTGTTGCCTTTTTAATCGCTATTCTATTTCTAAAAGATTCCAAGCATCTTCAGCAACGTCCAACTTTAAAACAAAGTATATTTCTATTAAAGAAAAAACCCCAGATTTTGGTTCCCTCGCTCTTCAATTTTATCGATAGATTACACATGGGTTTCTTAATTTCACTAATCCCTCTCTATTTAACATACGTCATTCCTCTAAAACCGAGTATGCGTGGGATGATCTTTGGCTTGTCTGCCATTCCACCTATAATTCTCTCCTATCCCGTTGGTAAAAAAAGTGATGAATCCTGGGGGCGTATTAAACCACTTGTAATAGGGTCACTTATGTATGGAATCTTGCTATCTTTTACAGGGTTTGTTGCTCGAGATTCTTTGTTCCTATTTATCGCATTTTTAATGCTTCAGGGTGTTGCCCAAGGCTTAACGATGACCCCTAATAATTCTTTGTTGGGTGATTTAATCGAACCAGAACACAATGCCATGGCAGTAAGCCTCTTTAACTTTTTTGGCAATATAGGAATGATTATAGGTCCTATTTTTGGCCTTGCCTTTGGAAGTAACTACTATCTTGCTTTTTTAATTGCAGGTTTAGTCGAATTAGTAAGTCTAGGGTTTAATATTCTACTGGCCAAAAAAATGAATTTTCTCAATATTTGATTTTTATTTTTTAATTCTCATCTCTTTTAGTTTAAGCGGATGGATTTTTTAAGAATTTGTTTTACTCGAGAGAGAAGAATATTGGTAGAATTCTGCAAAATTGAGATATTTTCAGGAGAGCACCTAATATTTCTACTAATCTTGGAATATTGGTCTTGAACCCTGGATTCCCACGAAATTTCGTTCATTTCTAAGTTTTGTACCATATTTTCAAGTTCATTCACAATTTCAAGATCCTCCGGTTTGGCAGGAATAATGTTCTCAATGGGTGGTTTGGGTTCATTAGATGATTGAGATTTGCGGGAACCTTCCAAACGGTCAATTTTATTCCCTAAATATGTCAACAAGCCTCCGGTAGATCCCAGATCAGAAAGTAAATTGTTGGGTTCGGGATCCTTCGGAACATCTGTTAAAGAGACGAATTTTGTTACGTCATCGGCTTTTATAATACCTTCTTGAATTTGGAAAAATACCCCCGCGGGAATCACATCCTCCAAATTAACCTGAAAATAAGTTTCTGTGAGCAATATAATGATTTTCCGCTCAATCCCATCGAAGGGTGACAAAATTCTTTGGAGTGCCGTAGAATGAAAATCAGCCATGAGTTCATAAACCGAGGTCATCGCATTGCGGATCATCGCCAAGTAATTTTGTGCTTCCACTACAGAAATAAGCACTTTGGGGACTAAATACTCGGAGATCCACCGAAAGGAACTCAAGAGGGGATCGTATGGGGGATCATTGGACCTTTTTTCAAAAGCATGGGTTTTATTATTGTAGATTGCCCACCGGGAAAACTTAGAATAATCATAGCCATTTTCGGGATCTTGCTGCGCCACAATAAAAGGCAGCTGGGGGAATTCCAGAAGCGCATTGAGAATGGTCGGATCGTCAGTGGGAATGTAAAGATAATACCGTTTCCAATCGTGGGCCATCTGTTGAAAATAGAAAGGGAGAAAGTCACCTTCGTTATAGCCTTCGGATTCGAAATTATCCACCATATAGAAGGACTCAAGGAGCTGGAAGAGATTTTCCAAATTTTTGGATGCGCAGTTTCCGTGGGTTATTCTGATCCTCATGGTCGGGATAATTGGCGCCGGCACACCCGTCATTCTTAAATACAAAGAAAAGCCCAAACACATAGACAAGAGCGAAAACCGCAGTGGAGTTTAGATTTTTTCGCAGATATAATATAATTTATGATCAATCTGAAGAAAAGAAACAAAATATCAAAAAAGATGTGAAACTTAATGAATTTCTGGACCTACTTCCTATTCCTGCAAGTAATAAATTACCTGTTTCTCCTCCTCCTCAAGATTATTTATGCGTTCTATAAACTTCGCCCTTTTATCAAGCCCATAAGCCAAATTTCCAGTTATGTGCATGAAACCGCACATTTTCTTATAGCCAAACTGATGGGTGTCCAGGTTCGATTTAGAAATGTGAATTACAAAACGGGATCAATGAGGATCTATTTGACGCCCCGCAATAAAATCCACAATGCCCTGCTCAAGAGTTTTTTTATCTCATTTGCCCCAGGAATTCTTTCCACCATCGGCATTATCCGTATGGTTGAATATTATCCTAATTTGGTGATCTGGTATGAATTTGTAATCTGGTGGATTTTTATGCTATCGTTATTCTGGGCTGTGGGAATTTCCAAAGCAGATCTCAGATACATCGTCAATGAATTTAATGACCATCCTATGAAATCCTTCAGGCAACTTTGGGAAATTGTCATGGCATGGGGGATTTATTTCATCTGGTTCGATTTTTTCACACCCTTGCTTCCTTCTCTCCAATATCTCTTTGAATTCGCGGTGATTACGGGCTTGGTGATAGTATTGGAATTTCTTCAGAGTGTGATTAAACATGGATCTGAGTATATCTTTAGACCACGTGATCGAACAGGCACCGCCACGGATTTTTCCCCACGCATTTCCCGCAAGATGAACCGCCAATACGCCAAACTTTTCTTTGCCAAACAAAAAGCACTCATTGAAAACCCGGAGGAACTACCATGACTGTCTCATCACCAATTTGCTTTTATGACGGAACAGGTCCAGGATTTCAGCACGCCATTCTCTCGGAATACCAAAAGGCGGGAGGATCCTACTATGAAAAACCCATATTACTTAATGCCCAGTGGATGAGGGATTGCAAAAAAACGAATATGTGCCTCATTGAAGTAGGAAAAGATTATGTCTTGGGGATCATCCATGGCCACCATCTTCCTACCGATATTGAAACATTTAAAGATATTATCTATGATATTTTGGACAGTTATACCTTTGCGGTGTTTTTGGTGCAGTGTTTTCCCCAAATCCCCACAGATCATTTCTTGCATTCATTCATACTCACATCAACGGTGGAGGATGGTTGCAGTTGGATCCCCACCCGTACCGCCGCCGATACTGCCCTATGTGTTCGCAGTCTTGCAAAACGTATTCAGATCGCCGATAAACCTCCTTCTCTGGGGCGGGTCAAACCTAAGTGGAAAACTCTGGATAAGGCTCAAAAAGAACTTATGGCAGGGCTTTCGCTCACGGGTACGAAGAAAGCAAAAATCTTGATGAACCATTTCGATTCTCCCTGGGATTTATTTTCCCATCTTCAACAAGGGGATCGGGTGGATATCAAGGGCTTTGGCCCCGAATTTTCCAAACAAAATCAAATATTACTAAATAAAAAAATGGAGATTGTGAAGTAGTAATAAAAAAATTGTAATTCTTTGATATTTGTGGGCAATAAGACAAATTTCGGTCTACTGAAGATACTTAACCAAAATGTTCTATAAAATATATAATCCCCTAAAAGTGTGGTTAAGAAAAATGAACCAAGAAAAATTTACAGCCCATGAACGGGAGGCACCCCATTCGCATTTAATCCAAGGATTGTCTCCTGTGATTTTTACAATTATTATAGGCCTAGATAGTTGGCTTTTACATTGGTCAACCCAATTAAACGATGTAGTTCCACTATTTGTTCGATGGATCCTATTTTCCATCTTTTTATGTACTGCGTTTTCCCTCATGTATTTGTCCCATAAGGCACTGTTCAGTGGCCATGAACCTTCAGATAGTTTGGTTACCCATGGAATTCTAAAAAGGGTACGGAATCCAATGTATCTCGGAATTATGTGTATTTATCTTGCATTTTTCTTTTTATCGAGTTCCTTTATTGCTTTAGCGGTCTTTGTCGTAATTTTTTTAGTATATGATAAGATGGTACAATATGAAGAGGGAATTTTGGAGCAAATGTTTGGAGATGCCTTTTTGGATTATAAGAAGCGGGTTCCAAGATGGATACCAAAGATATTGAAATAAAATGAATGAGGCTTCATTATAACAAAAGAATCGGGAAAATTTCGCTAAAAGCTCACCACAAACCCCTCAAAGCGATCCAAATACCCCGTCACAGAACTATATTCGGTGAAATCCACTTCTTTCAAATCCAACTGGAAGTCCCGGCAGTCTTGGAACACCATCTCCGATCTTGGATAATTGGCAATCAGATCAATAATATCAGTTAGAGTTTCCTCGAAGAGCGGTGGAATTTCGCTTGGGGTATTTTGGAGTAAGAACATGCGGGTTCAATTAAATCCCCGGGTAGATCGGCAAAAAGATGAAATAGATGTAAACCAATCCTTTCTCCGACGGTGCGAAATTCTGCATGGGGTAATAAGGTTCGATCCCACGAGCCGTCCCAATCGAAGATGATCATGGGTCGATTTTTAGAATCTAGCGCGGTGACCATACTTTGGGTTGCCAGAACTATCTGCTGGAGCGCTTCACCGCAAATAAGCACATTATTTTGGATTTCGGAGAGTAAAAGACCCCCTGGAGTTTCATTTTGCATATTTTCTGGATTAAGGGTTTCGCCAAAAACAAGCTCGTCGTCCAAGAATGGAGTGGCAAATTCACCCGCATATTGCATGGGTAGGGATTTGTGGATCTCATCGGGGATCTGAATAAAGGGCGCCAATTGAAAGCCCGTGAATATGTGTAGAGGGTGGATTCCGCTATAGCGCGCATGGTGGTAGTTCTTCCCCGCAAAATCATAAGTAAAGGAATCGGGTAAACTTTTGACCGCACTGTTGGGAAACGTGCTCCGAAGGATACCCAAGATCCCAGCCAGATCGTGCTGTTCTCTTATGGCCAATTGTTCATCCAATCTATTGTGGTGAAAGGTGATACGAAAGACTGGTTGAAGACTGTAAAATCCCGCCACGTTTCTCTCTACGGTGGGGCGAATTGTGGATGAGAGCCAGGAGGTCCAGAAGGAATCCTCAAAGGCCTTCTGAAACCGCTCTAATATCGGAGGTAGAATTCGGCGCGCCCGCCATTCCACCTCAAAGGAGATTCGATAGGGTCGATCCTTGGTCAAGGCCGTCATAAAATAGATGAGATTACGGTAGAATTTAATGGATTGAAAGCGGAAGGCTCGGTTGAAGGTATGGAAAGTGAAATAGTATGGAACCGAGATTTGTTGGGAGTTGGAATCGGAAATGATGATTTTATTACTGTCCCGATCCCTGTATACGTTTTCCGGGGGTAGAGATCGTATAGGACAAAGGGTCGGTTCTCGAACCTTAGTAAAAAGCTGCCCCGTAGTATTTGAAAAATGCTGAGGATCAACAAATATCCTATCCCCGAACCGCCCATGATTAGCAACGGATCAAAGGCATCAATTTCTGAAAACGTAATACCTACCATTACTCCGATAAAGCATATTCGGAGAATGGGCATGAAAATAACGGCGCGCCAGTATCGTTTAGTACGGATGATTGGAATCACGGGTTGAACACCGCACGACCCCCGTATCGATCGGATGAGATCGCGAACTCTGAGTCGGGAAAAACGGTAGTGGGGAAACTCGCTGTCCAGCATGGATTGGCACTGAGAAAGAATCTGATCGCATTCCCGCAGATAGTTGCTGAATTTTATACGCGATGGTCTGGACCATAATTTAGTCATGATGATAGAATAGGAAAATTCACGATTGGATCGACTACCGTCCAAGGCGATCCGTACCGTGATGGGGAGATGGTGCTTCATGTCGTAAATTCTTCTTAATAAATCGGTATAGTTGGGCTTGATGTGGATGCTGGTGGCCGCCAGTTTAAATCCCCCGTGGACGAGGCATTTTCCCGTAGCCACATTTTGGGAGATAACGAATTCATGGGACAGGTGCAGTTGAGGTGAATTCCGTGGGGTTAACCCTCCGAGAATCATGCGTGAGAATTGTGCATGGGATCTTCCAGGGATCGCATCCTTGGAATTTGATTGGGGGCGAAAGTTCCGCCACGAGGCAATCATGCGGGAACTATCGCCGAAGGATAAGGCCGCCCATCCGAGAATCAGCACGAGCCACGTCACGAGAATAATGGTGGGTTCGCCCTGAAATAGCATCCAAATAAACCCGAGGGAAAAGGAAATCGGTGTGCCTATCCCCCAGAGGAGATGACATTTGAGGACGGCGGGATCAGTGTCGGAAAAGACGGGCGGAGTTATTCCTACTACGTTCGATTTAGTATTAACCATATTATTTTTGATGATTAGTTTTATTTAATATCAGAAATTCGGATTGTAATTTCTCCATCTAGGTTGGCTTTCAGCGATAAGATCTGTGAATCTTCATCATATTCTGAATTGCAACCAGAGGATTGGATGGTGAATTCTGGGGAAAAATATATCTTGGGTATAAATATCTCTGTTGGTTGTTTTATCTTTGGGTCGGCGATAAATCGCATAATGAATCGTTTTTTCTTTCGCCTATAGGAAAATTCAATCAAATCGCCTTGTACAAAATGGGGAAATGGGCGAACAAATCCTTCTAATGCCCTCCCTCCACTATTGATATCGGTCGGATCAGAAACTTGATCAATGGAATAAATGCTTAGATCTTCTTGATTCCAACAATCTCCAACACGGGGATCATTTCGATTATGGGCAGTATAGTTCCATTGCGTGGAATTGAGCAGCAGCTTATCCATAACATTATACATTAAATCCAAGGCCAGAACGTGCTTTTTCCAAATTTTCGGGGATCGATTTTTCTTAGTCCAAGAAGCATAGGCTTTCCCGTTTTCAAGATCAAAGGGTATCCCAAATTCTCCAATTAGGGTGGGACATCCTTTGTTAATAGATTTCGAAGCGCTTTTTATTGCGGAAAGATGGCGTTCATAAATTTCTTGAATATTATTCGCTCCAATAACGATCTTTTTACGATTAAAATCAAGGGTAATCGGATAATTGAACCGCTTAGTTCCCAAAGTCACTATATCGTACCAATGGGATGCATTTACCATATTTACCGGAACATTCGATGGAAATTCACGGCTGGATCCTGGAGGTTTCTCGGCGAAAATTATCCAATCCTGATTATAATTGCGAATTGCCTTGGTCAATTGTTGAATGAAAGGGAACAAATAATCGCGATCAAATTCAACCGGGTTACCTTCCCTTACTCGAAAGAAATCATTCTGCAAAACGGTGAAGCTATTGTCTGCGTTTAATCGCCACGCTCCGGCGCTCTGAAAGGGATCACTACATCCCTCAAGCCATATCGATTGTTTCAAGGGGTTAGCAAAGTAAGATGTGTCGGAAACGATCCCCCCTTTGAAAAGGTTTACTCGTTGAACGGGTATCTCGACTGTATTCCCATGAGAGGAATATATCGCCTGAATTGGTTGCCAAATCTTTCCAAGGGCCTTGGGTTGAATTGTTGGGTGTTCCATACGATTGTCCAAATAGTGGCCAATCCACCCTTCACTGGGTTCGTTCAAGGAATCAAAACCAAGCACATTCGGAAGTTTTTTAACCCGTTTTGCGATTTCTTCCACAGATTTAATGAAATGAAGTTGTAGGTAGGTTATGAATCGTACTAAATCGACTCCGAGGGAAATGGCCGGAAGCAAACACTCCATGATACTTGTCACAGTGACATTTCATGGTCACGTGAAAGTGGTGGATATATCCA
>JABCSI010000025.1 GCA_018238965.1 Promethearchaeota archaeon | reverse complement strand
GAGTGAAGACCTCTCTTGTTGGCAATATTGGAACCGACTTGAAAGAGAAGTTCGCTGGCGATCTCGGGAGATTCGGAATAATGGGGATCCCGTCGGCCAATATGGATATGAAATGATCACGGATCTAAACAAATTATTCGCCGGATCTTGGGAAGCAAAATCTGGAACTATTTATCCGATATTATCCAAGTTAAAATCGAATAAGAATATGATTGTTGATAGTCGGCAGAAGTCACCCCTAGGACCTGTTAAGAAAGTGTATAAATTAACAGAATTAGGCCGAAAATCCATAGATCAGATCATCACATCGAATTTTGAGGGAGATTTAGATTTTATTCTGCAATTTTTAAACATAATGGCGCCTTTTTTAAGTACCATGTCTGAGGAGGAAAAATCTGATGAATTATTCGATAAACTCACCATGATTCCTGCCCGAGTTGCAAACATCAGCCTCCAAAAGCCCAAAACAGCCGTGGATAAGAAACTCCACCACAAAAAACTGCTCTCCCTTAAAAAAAGCTTTGAACTTAGCCTGGCAAACATTGATAAAGAACTGCAGGATTCTGCCTAATCATTGTATAGTGTTTGCATATGCCGAATTATTTCTTTAGTGAGTGATGGTTTGAATCCGTCCACAGAGTTTAATTGTCCCGTTACACCATCAATTATATTATGGGAATTTAATATTCTAAGAAGTTCCTTCTCGGTTTCCCAAGTATACACCCACTTAACATGAAATCTAATTGCTAATTCTAGAGTGAGCATTAAAGCCGTCAAGTTGGAGGTCATTCCCAGCACATAATCCGAAGAACGTCTCTCTACGGCGATTCCACCATCACAGGGACAATTGCATTTTTTCCCAAAGGGAATAACTTCCTGAATTCTTTCCTTGAGGGTCCCTAAACCCAGTTCATTTCCACCATCCCCAATAGCTAACCAATATTTAGGAGGTTTTTCTTCTAAACGGTCTTCAATATTATATATCATGGATGATATGTCATCTCCGCGCATATTATGGCATATCTTCTGAGAATTTTGTCCTGGTCGTTCGATAGAAATGAAGAATTCTGAAATATTCTTCAGGTGGGAGGTGGGAGTAAAAGATATACAAGAAAAAACCGATCGATCCCATGGAAACTGGGTCATCGCTTCAAGTAATTCAGATTCAGAGGTAATATTTACAGAAAACCCTTGCTGGAGTAAGAAATTTCCTAAGATAAATGCTCCAATGGGACCATCTGTCTCAAAAGTACCTCGAACAGGAAAGCCAGTAGCAATTGTAACAGAATCGGCAGAATTTACAGCTTTTTCAAAACGCTTTGCAACAGTCTTTAGATCTTGGATTAGGGGGGGATTCGCGTGCATTATTTGATATGCTCTTTTTCCTCCTTCTGGAAGTTGGGCTAAATGTCTAGTTCCTATCAATTCATTGTGGGAATCTTTGATCGATGGCATAAATAAAATCAACAAGGGTTTTTCGATTTACGCTTAAAGTAATTATTGAAAAATTTTAAGGATTTTGACGCTTTAGCTAACGAATTGAGTGTTCATTATGCCAATTTCCCAATCTTGCCCATTTTGTAAAGTTTTTGTCCCGGATACTTCATCTCAAGTATTGGGATTATGCCCTAATAAATCATGTAGGAGTCATAGCTTTATAGAGGGTAATCGGGTGGTTCACAGATATTTCAAGAACAATGGCATAGGAATTGTAATTTCCATAAAAAATTACTCGATTCATTCACACAATAGCAAAAAATTGCACCAGATATCCCGCCTTTTACCGGATCAAATATCTATTTCAACAGAAGCTAAGGCACCTCTCTCCTCGGATTTAATAAACGATTTCCAGAAAATTAAAGTCGAATTTCCATCCTCTACGGCGATTCATGAAGTTTACCCAAAAAATCTTGCCCATTATCTCTGGAAGATTGGTCAAAAAGTGCGAATTTCTCAAAATATAATTGGAATCATCCAAAATTGTAATTATCATCATGCAAGTGGGCTTATTTACTATCAGCTAATGCTCAAATCGGGCCATAATTCAGGAAAAATGGAGTGGTTTAGCGAAACCCAGATAATGGAATCGATCGGAAATCCCATTCAAGAGTTTATGAAAGAAAGTCTATCTGAGACAAATCCATTCTTATTGCACCTTTGGGCACGCCAAATATTAAATTTATATGAAAGTAATTACCTCAAAGTAGTCACAAATTCACGCTTAGCTTTACTCCCCCATCAAATTTCGGTGGCTCATTTCCTTTTGCAGCAACCCGAAGCTCGAATGATTTTAGCCGACGAAGTCGGATTAGGAAAAACCATCGAAGCGGGTATCTATATCAAAGAAATGTTAGCCCGAAGGCTTGCAAGACGAGTATTGATTATCTCTCCTGCGAGTCTTGCCTCCCAATGGGAATTTGAAATGAGCAACAAGTTTAATTTGGCCTTTACTAGGTTAACTTCTCAGTTATTCAAGCAAATAGATGTAGATTATCAAACCGGTCATTATATCCATCAAAAAACTGGTGAAGAATTCACGCTTTGTTCTGTATCGCTTCAATTTGCTAGGTTACCACAATGTTCGAAGAAATTATTACAAATTGAATGGGATATTGTTATCTTTGATGAGGCACATCACCTGCGGCGTTACCTTGCTAATGCAAAAACTGAACTCTACAGATCGACTTTAGCCTTTGAATTAGCGGAACAACTGGCAGAAAAATCCAAGAATATGCTACTTTTGACGGCTACTCCCATCCAATTGCATTCTTTTGATTTGTACTCCCTCATTTGTGTACTCAATCCCTATCGGTTCCCAAATTTTGATAGTTTTGAAACCGAGCGGAAAAACTTGGTTTTATTGAATTTGGTAGTCAAACAACTCTTGAATTTCACTCGTATTAGTGCTTTTGAACGAAGTTCTTTGACATACAATATATTAAATTTCCTTCCTAATTACAATAAAAGTGAATTGGATAGGAATCTCACCAAGAAATCCTTCCGTCAGCAGTTGGTTTCTAAATTGGAAAAGCATCACTTTTTAAGCGATTTTGTTATCCGAAATCGAAGGAAACGCGCCTTTCCGAATCATAAAATTAAACGTGTTGCCCAAGTAATCGATGTCACCTTAACACCTGAAGAATTACAAGTGTACAATAAAATTCACCTCTATTTGGCAAAAATTTATTCTCAAAACTTTGAAGGCACAACTACCGGGATGGGTTTTGTTATGGTCATCTTACAAAAATTACTTACCAGTTCAGTTCCCGCTATTTTAAAGAGTTTGAAAAAGCGAATTCAATACCTTGAAGAAAATGAAGATATGCTGACAAAATTCCAAACAGATATTGTAATTAATTCAGAGTTTCAGGATGATGAACTGGATCTTGGGATGGATTTAGGTGTGGAAGAATTTGACCTGGAAGATCGTTATATATATTATGAAAGAAAACACAAAATGAAACCAAAAAAGCCGACTGAACTGAATCTGAAGCAACATGTAAAGATTCTTAAGGAATTTGTTACTGATTTAACGGATCTGACTGTAGATTCGAAAGTCAATGAACTTCAACGAATAATAGCAGATATTTTTAAACAAAATCCCAAAGAGAAAATTATCATATTCACGCAATTTAAAGCAACACTTTTCTATCTTTCTTCTCTTTTCCAAAAGTCTGGGCTAATTGTTGCTCATTTTCACGGAGATCTCGATGAAAAACAAAAAAATCGGGAGGTACAGAAGTTTAAGGGCCATGCTCAAATTCTCCTTTCTACAGAAATTGGTGGTGAAGGGCGAAATTTCCAATTCTGCCACATTGTGGTGAACTACGATCTTCCTTGGAATCCTATGCGCCTTGAACAAAGAATTGGTCGCTTAGACCGGATTGGACAGACAAAGGATGTTATAATCTTCAATTTTTACATTGCGGGTACCGTTGAATCATCTATAGTAAACGCAATTATAGACCGAATACACCTGTTCGAAGAATCTATCGGGTCTTTGGAGCCCATATTGGGTGGATTAGAAAAACAAATAACCAAATTGGTTCTCAAGGAAGATGATGTTCCCTATAAATTTCGGTTAGAAGATGTTATTTCTAAGACAACCGATAAAATTGAAGAAGTCTACAACAAATTGGATGACTTTATCTTGGATAAAAAGTCTTTTCAATCTGTAGATGTGAAACAATCAGTTCAAAATCCACTTCTATTCACTGGAAATGATTTAAAATCCTTTCTCCAATCATTTTCCGACAATTTCAATTCTTCTTCTAATATTAATGATAACATTGACAATTCTGAATTCGACAAAGGGCTAAATCTAGATACTCTAAAACCATCTCATCTTTTTGGGCTCCAGGAACTGAAAAAGACCGACAAGCATCAATTTTGGAAGATCACACTCTCTGAATCATTACGAATTGCACTTCATTGTAAATCTCGTTTTTATACAGGGGTGTTTGATATCAGTTCGGCTCAGAAATTCGAAGAATTGGAATTTTTTGCCCTAGGTCATGAGGTCTTAATGAAAACCGCCGAATTTTGTGCAAAAGACGATTTTACACGATTTTCTTCAATCCTAGAAATAAATGCATCATATTTTGTAAAATTAATCACTCAGTCTACGGAAATTCACCTAACTTCAGCTGAAAATGTCGAATTACAGCGTGTACTTCGGGAAGATGAAGCTTTACATCTCTTCTTCGTTGAGCTAAAAACTACAGGAATTGTTATGGAAAAAATAATTTATCCTATTTTTGTAAGCGATTCCGGACTGGTCTTTTCTTCACTACTAAATTTATTTTACCATCCGACCGATCTTAAATCCCTTCTCAATAAAACTACCCCCGAAACGGACAATATATCTCATGGTTCTATTTCACAACTATCTTCAGACCCTGAAGAACACCTAACATCATTGTATCAAGTTGCATTAACATCCTTGAAAGCTATTGCCAAGGAACGGATATCGTACCTTACGGATGTCAACCGTAAGAGATTTTTCCGGGAGAAGAATAAAGTTAATTCGGATGCATCCCTAAAACGAACATACATTCAGAAGCAACTTGAAAATCTCAATATTAAAATTCGTGTCAAAAAAGTTAGACTTCCTACCAAAAAACAACTAGAGAACGTTGCAAAGGTATTGGATCCCAAGAAGAAGAAAATTCGTATGGATCGCTTTGAAAAAGTTAGAATGGAAGTCAAATACCTTGAAAATGAGATAATATATTGGCAAGAACTCGAAGAAGAGTTGGATTTCGACGTGCCTTCTAAATTAAAAAAGTTGAAACATTTCAAAACGCTCCACATCAATGCTCAGCTGGTAGGTTATGCCCGGGTATTGTTGCACAAAACAGATAAATCAAACAAATCAAATTAAACAGAAATCAGAAAAAATCATTATATGTTGTTATTTACTCTTGGTTATCAATTTCATGTGAGCCAATAATTGATTCATGGAGATCTCCCCATTTTCGTAGCGTTTTTTCAAAATTGGAATAAGATACTGCGGTGAAAATCTTTGAAAATGGATTTCACTAAGCAAATAAACAAATTGATCCTTATCATTGAATATTATTCTATTTTCGTGGAGATCATTAAGCAATTTCTTATCATCCCGCAGCAATTCGATGACCACTTCATAAGCAATTCCGCTTCCATTTTTTAGGGATAATAATTTAATAAGTTGCAAAGTTTGGAAATTCTCAAATAGGGGAAGAAGATAGTGAAGTTCTTTATCAGATAATATTTGTTCTCGTGAAAAAAGATCTTCTATTTCTTTTAAAATTTCAAGATTCTTAGGTTTGGCCGCAGGAGGTTGTCGATATGCAAAAATATCCGAAAGGAGAAAGATGGAATCTTCGGATCCTGCCACATTTTCAATTTTAATTAAACCCAATCTTAAAAATGGAGTTATCAATAAGTCTAAATTCAGTTTTACGTACCCAAATTTTGCTTTCATTTCATTCCGTAAGTTATTTTTGCTGATTACGCCCTTACGTAGATATTCCAATACCTTAATGCGGATATTGTCATCGAATATTCGAAAAAACAACTGATAATTATCCATTTCGGAATAATTCTTAATTGTCCGATAAGTCTCAGAAAGAACATGTGAAAAATGAGGTTTTCCATAATTATCGAGCAAATCATTAGCCACATTTTCTAAAATCTCTTGATATATTCGTTCATCCGAGGATAAACTAAGCTCTAATAGGATAAAGAATGTTTTATTGGTAGGAGTGTGATGCTTAAGCAAAGAACAAAATTTCTTATGAAGATCGGTTTCTATCACAGAAATGAAATTAGTGGTCGTGTTTGTCTCATGTTGAGCCCAAATTTTTAATAATAATTCCTTTGTAGGAAAATTCTCTTCGGGGGGAAATTGTACCAGAGCATTTGGCCCCAATCTGATATCCGAATGGACTAAAATTAACTTTTGAATAAGTTTTTTCCCCCTTCCCGTAATTATGGTTTTTTCTTATTATTACTCAATAAGGAAAAATGGTTGGATAAACAAAAAAGGTTTTGTAAACTTGTGAGCACTTAAGATAATTTCACTAATTACCAATATACTTCCCGTAGATACGTGTGATACTCATTCAGTGATTTGATTTTGACACTTTCATGATATTTTTGCATAGTATTTATACCCGCATCGTGTAAATCTTCAATAGCTTCCACCAATGCTTCAACAAGCTGAATATTGGTAATCACAGGAATGTTAAACTCGATTGCTTTTCGGCGGATGAGATATTCATCTTCTAGGATTTGATTGCTACGCATATTATTTGAATCGAGGGGAATATTAATTACAAGAGCCAGATCCCGTTTCAAGATGTAATCCACAATGTTTGGCTTAATATCCTCTTGGCTTACCTTATTGAGAATTCCAACGTTAATTCCCTTATCCATGAAAACTTCGGCCGTATGGGGTGTCGCAAAAATTTTAAATCCCATTTTTTCTAAACGAAGGGCATAGGGTGAAATGATTTTTTTTAGTTCATAACCCGCCACAGTTATAAGGATATTCCCACATTCAAGCGGAACTTTAAAATCTGCAGCCATCATTGACTTTATTAGGGCATCAGGGAAATCTTCACCAATACAAGCAACCTCACCAGTTGACATCATTTCAACACCTAAAGTCGGGTCTGCTCCGTCCAATCGCATAAAAGAAAATTGCGGAGCTTTGATGCAGACGTAAGGTGGAATAGAATGTTTAATTAATCGTTTGGGTAATTTGCCACCCAGAATCACTTCTGCGGCCAATTTAATGAGATTCACACCGATTGTTTTACTTACATAGGGCATGGACCTGGAACTGCGGAGATTCATTTCAATAACATATATCTTCTTTCCCCGGACTAAGTACTGTATATTGAAGGGGCCCCTAACATCCATCGCTCGAGCAATTTTCTTTGTCTCATTTTGAATTTTTTCCCATATTTTGTAGGGGAGAGATGGTGCAGGGAGGCTCATTGTCGCATCTCCACTGTGAACTCCAGCATTTTCAATATGCTCAACGATACCGGCGATAAAAACATTTTCACCATCCGAAACACCATCACATTCTATTTCACGTGCATCTGTGAAAAATTTGGTTATTACCACTGGATTATCGACTGAGACAACCGAAGCCAATTCCAGATACTCACGAAGTTCTGATTCCCTCGAAGCTACTCGCATTGCTGCCCCACTTAAAACATAAGAAGGCCTAACCAAGACAGGGTATCCAACATTATCGGCGAAAGTGAGTGCATCCTCTAATTTTTGCAATTCTGCCCATCGTGGTTGCCGAATTTTGAGGGAATCCATTATTTCTCCGAATTTTTTGCGGTTTTCAGCCTTGTCGATATTCTCCCCGGATGTCCCCAGTATTTTAGCATGGATGTCCTCGTAGGATTTATGGTATTTGGTAAATTCATGGGTAAGATTGTTACCAATTTGACCCCCTACACTCACAATGATTCCATCTGGGTTTTCTTTATGAACAATATCCAAAACACGTTCTGCGCTAAGTTCCTCAAAATAAAGTTTGTCACTTACATCATAATCCGTCGAAACGGTCTCGGGATTATAATTGATCATTATTACTTCCTTGACTCCTTTATTCCGTAAGGCTAAGCTCATATTGACACACCCCCAATCGAATTCTACACTGGAACCAATTCGATAGACTCCCGAACCTAACACTATAATTTTATCCAGCTTACGATTTCCATCTTCCATCGGAATCGCTTGATTGGCATTAATTCCTTTATTTTCATATACGATATCATCGTAGGTTCCCCCATAAGTAAGATACAGATAATTGGTTTGTGCTGGCCATTCAGCTGCAAGTGTATCAATTTGTTTGGTAACCGGATAGATCCCACTTTGATGGCGATAATGCCTGATTTTATGTGAATCCGTACCTAAACATCGACTGATTTGTCCATCTGAAAAGCCATATCGCTTGGCATATCGAATAATCTCATATTTCAATTCTGCATCGGAATCCACTTGTGGATCCTTGAGTATTTTTTCTATATCCAAAATATGCTGGATCTTATACAGGAACCATTTATCTATTTTGGTCAAAGATGCGATTTCTTCTATTGAAATGCCTTGCTTGAGGGCAATTGATATGAGGAGAAAACGTTGATCTGTAGGGTGATGTAATTTTTCCTTTAGTTCTGAAATTGGGCATTTTAACCAACTATTTTCTTGATCATTTAATGTAATCCCACGCATCCCTATATCTAGCATTCGGATGGCTTTTTGGAATGCTTCCTCAAATGTACGGCCAATACTCATGACTTCACCCACGGATTTCATTTGGGTCCCAATTCTACGGGATACTTTTCTAAATTTTTCCAAATTCCAGCGGGGAATTTTAAGCGCCACGTAATCCATGGCAGGTTCGAAGCAAGCGGTAGTAATATTCGTTACTTTATTTGTTAATTCGGTAAGAGAATATCCCACTGCTAATTTTGCTGCAATATACGCCAATGGATATCCTGTGGCTTTACTTGCTAAGGCAGAACTTCGGCTAAGACGTGCATTTACCTCGATAGCGACATATTCTTTCGAATTCGGATTCAGTGCGTACTGAATATTGCACTCTCCGATAATTCCTAGGTATCTAATAGCCCGGATTGAAGCTGAACGAAGCATCTGATATTCCTCATTCGAAAGAGTCTGACTGGGAGCGATAACAATGGATTCCCCCGTATGGATTCCAACCGGGTCAAAATTTTCCATATTACAAACTGTTATTGTATTATCTTGGGCATCCCGCATTACTTCGTACTCAATTTCCTTCCAGCCACCCACGTATTGCTCGACTAAAATTTGAGAAATCCTCGATTGTGCTAAGGCTTTGTCAACCAATTTAATAAATTCTTCCTCATTCTGTGCAATTCCAGAACCTTGCCCTCCCAAAGTATAAGCGACTCGAATCATCACTGGATAACCCAATTCATGGACAATGGCAATTGCCTCTTCCGTGGTCGTGGCTGTGGCAGATTTACAAATACTGACACCACATTCCATCATCGCAATACGGAATAATTCCCGATCTTCAGTATCTTCAATGGCTTGTATGGGCGTTCCTAACACTTTTACATTATATTTCTCGAGAATTTTTTGATTGAAGAGTTCTACTCCAACATTTAGAGCAGTCTGACCTCCAAATGAAAGTAAAATGCTATCGGGCCGCTCGCGCTGGATAACTCTTTCAACAAACTCTGTAGTAATGGGTAATAGATAAGTTCTATCTGCTAGATTAGGATCGGTTTGGATTGTGGCAATATTGGGATTGATTAGAATGGTTTCGATATGTTCTTCTTTTAGAGCCTTAAGCACCTGTGAGCCGGAATAGTCAAACTCCCCTGCTTGACCAATGCGAATTGCCCCCGATCCCAGAACCAGTGCTTTTTTTATCTCCGAATTTTTTGGCATTTTAGTTTTCCTCTCCGTTTTTTCCGAATTTACTGAAAGCAATATTCCGGATGAATTCATCGAATAAATACGTAGTGTCTTTCGGACCCGGGCATGCTTCAGGATGAAATTGGACCGCAAAGATTGGTTTTATTGGATGGTAAATTCCTTCATTGGTTTCGTCATCGGCATTTCGGAACATCGGCAAAAACCCGCTACTTTTCAATGATGATTCATCTACTGCATAGCCATGATTTTGAGATGTTACAAAAGCTCGGCGGTTCCGCAGATCCAACACGGTTTTATTTCCCCCACGATGGCCGTATTTGAGTTTGAAGGTATCTCCCCCCGCAGCTAAACCCAAAATTTGATTTCCCAAGCAAATACCCATTGTAGGTATATCGTTTTCAATTAATTTCTTTGTAGCGGTGATGGTTTCTACGCACTGCTTCGGATCCCCAGGACCATTACTTATTAGTACTCCATCCGGAGCAAAGGAAGCGATAGTATCGTAAGATGTATCAAAGGGAACTAGAATTACTTCTACTTTTCGTTGAAGTAATTCCCGAATAATGTTATTTTTCACCCCACAATCCACTATCACAACCTTTCCATTACATTTTGGAGGTGTAAACCTGCGGATTTCCCTACATGATACTTCTTGAACCAGATGCCGTAGATTAGGATCCTCAATTTTGTCAAGTTCTTCGAGCAATTCCTCGGTACTTGGAATTTTCTCATTCTCGTTGAACACTTGGAGAAACCCTATTTGAACTCCTTCGCTTCGCAGCATTCGGGTCAATTCTCGTGTATCAATTCCCTCTATTCCAGGAATGTCTTGGTTAAATAAGAAATCGTGTATTGATTCTACGGATTCATGATGGGAAGGATTCTTGCATGCTTCATGAACTACGAAACCTGCACATTTAATCGAATCACTTTCAAAGTGTTTTAAAAGACCATATTCATCCCGTTCCTGGGCAGGAATTCCATAATTTCCAATTAACGGATAGGTTAAGATGTAAATTTGACCTTGATTGCTGGGATCTGTGAGGGCACAGTAATATCCAGCTGCTGTAAAGGTTGTAAACACTACTTCCCCGCTAATTTTTTTTGATGCCCCAAACCCCGTTCCCCAGAAAATACTTCCGTTCTTGAGCACTAAAACTGCCTTTCTCTTCCTTCGAAATTCCTCGATGCTCAGCATGATCTTACAGTGTCATATTTAATTAATCAAAATAAAATTACGGAAAAATTTAGTAACCCATTAATACATCGGCGCATGTTTCGACAAAAATATACCATTGACTTTTCTCCAAAGAGAATTCTAAAAAAAATATACAGCTTTGACTTTTTTCACACGATATCCCAAAAAATTTATTATCCTCAAGAATCAATTTAGAAATGATAGTTATCTTCAAGAATCGATATAGAAAAAGTGTGATGATTAAATTCCATGGAAGAAATTCAAAATGAAATGATTCAGCTCGGCGTTTATGCACTCATTGTTCGTGGGGAAGGTCAAGATCTTTTAATGGGTAAAAATATTCACGAGTATATAGAAATTCAGGGATTAGAAGCACTTTTACACAAGTTCATCCTCGACATAGACAATTTCTTTGAGCATATTTACAAAAATGATATTCCATCATATTTGAGGCGAATTGAAGAGCGTTTTCAATTGGATCTCTCCTTTCTTGAAGATAATTTGGTGGGAAATATCGGAGAGATGAAAACCACAGATTCCGATGAAATAATGATTTTCTACCTCGTGATCACAAAGACTTTGGAACACATTCGACAAATGGTGTTTCATAATTTCGGTTGGGCTGAAATTAACAAATTTTACGAATCTCTTAATGAACAAGAACTCACTTCTGATCAAATTAAACGCATCAGCGATTTAGATGATGAGGGGGATCCCGACCTATCGCTTTTTTATAATTTAAACTTCATCAAATTTCTAGCCGAAATCTATAAAGATGAAGAAATTTTGCAAAAGGCAAAGAAAATAATCAAAAATACCTTAAAACATTTTTTCAAAGCATTTTAAGAGCAGAATTCTCCCGATCACTTTAATTTTTTTTAACTTTTCCGAAAGAAGTCCCCTTCCTTTAGGTAGGGGATGAATTTCGATGACCCTTCTTTCAAAAAACCCAATTTCATAAATGAAGAAAATCTAAAAAAGCAATAGAGCTCTTGAATTTATATATACATTCTTCTATATCATCATTGGAACGTGATATTTTTTGCAGTTGTGGGAATCGGATAGACAGGGATTTAAATTCAGCAGTAAATATTATGAAAAGATATCTCTATAAATGTCATTCTGATTCCCTATTGCATCAACCCTCTGTGTACGAGGAATCTTTTCTACGCAAGTGGAAGGGATTTACCATGATAAACAGCCTCTTTCGTACTAGAAGCAAAGAAGGACTCATGGGAAGCCCACTCCTTTAGGTGTGGGTAGTTCACTTAGAACTCCAAATTGATGAAGTAAGCCATTTTCAAAAATGTGGAAATTTTAATCATTTTTTTTGTTGTTTTTTCCCAATTGGGATTAATTTTAGTTCTATTCCAAAAGATATATTTGTCTTTCACCTTAATACGAGGGTGAATTTGTTCATATTGGTCTTTTGTGTTCTTAACATAGGATTTAAACATCATTTCGGTTTTTCCTGTTTTCATCGTTCTCTTATTCGCAATTTTGACTCCTAATTTGGAAGTGTGATCAAAAATTAATTCCCCCGAAGGAAATTTTTCTGCCATTGTATATAATAGCCTAGATATTTCATCATCTGTAAAATATATAAACAATCCTCCTGCTATTATGAAAATTCCTTTCTCCGGATAGAATTTAACTTTATCCATCCAACTGAAATCCAGTACTGATTGTGTTAAGTAGTGATATCGTTCAGATTCCGGTAGATATTTTTTTCGAAATGCGATCGTCTGGGGTAAATCAATATCATACCACTGCAATTGTTGATTATCACATCGAAAGAAATTTGTCTCCAATCCTGCTCCAAGATTGACCACAGTACAGCTAGGATTAGTTGAGAGGTAATTCTTCAAAGCGTCATCAAGGTTGCGACCCCGAGCAAGAAAAATCATCCCAAAATATTCAACCCGATTCTTGTGAGTTTTCTCAATAAGCGAATAATCCAGATTATAGTCTGCTTGAATCTTGTTCATAAGATCAACCGCTACAGGATCTTGCAAAAGATTTGCATTAGCTGTACTAAATGTTGCTCTTCCCCATAAAGGCATGAGATTCGTGGCCTGCACAGAGTTAAAATCATAAGGGGCTTCTTCTGGCATGATATCTAGCAATAAGATTACGAGTTAAAAAAATGATTGGGGATGAAAAAAGTACTTGAAGAAATCTTCATAATTTCAAATAACTGAGAAATAGAAAATAAAATATAGAAAATTAACTTAGTTGGTAATTCTCATAGAATTTTTCCTTTGGAATATCCGCCATGTTCACTCTCTAACCAAACTTAAAATGATCAAAGCGGAAGCTACGAGGAACGCTAAACCGCTCCATACTTTAATAAGGCCTCGCTTACGCTCAATAAAAAAACAGTCCGCACAATAGAAGAATTTCCGCATATTATAACCGTGTTCTGCGCAGATTCCCGCTGCACATCGATGGCACACAATATTGGTTTTTTTTTGACAAATTTTACATTTCATAGGAGTCACTGGAGTCCCTCTCTCGAAATTTAAAGTGAATAGCATAAGTAATACTTGATTCCACAAAAAATTTACTTATGAATAAATTGCGTTGTTAAACCAATTTCCCAACCTTTCTTTTTCGTGTCTTTTCTATAAGGTGCTCCGAAATTTTTAAGTCTTATTGATTCAAGTCTAACTACATTTATTAGGAAAAACCCCATTACATAATATTGGAGGGGAAACTATTGGGGAAAACTTCTATTCCATTCATAATTATTAGTAGTATTCTAATCTTAGTCTTAGGTTTGTTTTATTCACCCAGCGTATTGCCTTTACTGGCTTTGGTTTTGCTCTATGGAGTTTGGGAATTATGGGATGAACATGTGACCGAAATCAGGGCAAAACAGCAAGCACGAGAAGATCCTATTCTTTTTGATCCCGTTTATCAGCTCTTAATTTTATAAATAGGTAAATTAGGCTTCGGTGAAAAACACAGCAAAATTTCTTAGGACTTCCATTTCTTCAATTTAATTTTCTTAGGACCCAAATTCTATGGTTCTCCCTTTGGTATCATTATTGGTTTCCAATGCAAGGTGGTTTTGACTCTACGCCTATAAAATATCTATGGTTTTACCCATTGAACCTTTCGGCTGGATTTGTAGGAGGTGTTATGTGGCATAGGGCTGAAATCTGGTTTTTCTCTAAAATAAAGGAAATTCCTATTAATGCCTTTATATATTATGTTCTTTTCGCATTATCCATTATTTTTTACGATATATGGTTCTTCAGTCAATTCTGGGCCTTTTTCAAATACCCAATCCCTTCGCAATTTTATATTGTGTAGATTTTGCTGTAAAGGGTAAATTTTTTGCAATTAATAGCCCCCCAAAGAATTAATATCGTATCCCATAATATTCCCTTAGTGATGAAATATGGCGCCCAATGATTCCCTATCCCTTCCCCATAATCTTATACCCCTCGTAAAGAAAACATCCAAGGGTGCTCCGGATCAGTTTTATTCGCTAATGGGATCTTGGACCGTTCTTTCCAACGCGGGAAGTGACAATTTGGTTGAGATTATCAAACAGATAACAGATACTTTATCTTCAAATCCAATCTTCCAATGGGATCTCACATCCACTCCAGAGCAATCAGATCTCAATTACCGTCCCGATTTGGGTTATTTTCAACCACGTCAACCCTTGTATCTCTCATTCTTACCTGAGAATCTAACTATCAACCCTCAATTAATCATTGATAAAATTAACTGGATGATTCCGTGGAATATTTACGATTTTCGGGCTACCGATGAGTATCACTTGATTGTGGGCAAATTCGTGCAAATCAGTAGTCGTACAGAGCGAGGCTTGTTTTACGGACTCCAAACCTTTGCACAATTACTTCGTTATTCTGGAAACTCAGTTCCCTACCAAACTTTACATGATTCACCCCAAACATCTTTGCGTTCCATCGATATCACGTGGATGATTCCCGATTTGGAACCCAGTTTCATCAAAAAGATTCTTGCAATGGCAGGAGAGTATAAAATCAATTCTATTCACATTCAGGCGGATCAGCATATTCCCACGGCACAATTCGAAATAGAATTCGGGAAGCATTATCTTTCCTTCGGCAAATATCTCCAGAAAGTGGTAACAACAGGCTCGCAAGTTCAATCCGGTTCCCAACCTTGGGTGCAAACCATGATCACCATGGGGCTTTATCCTATCCTACATTATGATATTGTTTGGAGAGCAGCTTGTTCGTGGGAGGGTCGCACCATCCCAGAAGCATCTTTCATTCCCCGCTATTGGCGCAATTTCTTCTTTAATCAAACCGATGCCTCCGATAAAACAATTATTGAAGATCCCAAATTGCCTGTTATCTTTTCAAATTTACTTACAATTTTTGCGGAATTACCGGTACAAACCCATAAGATTCCGATTTTGGTCTTTCTAAAGCAACCATTTACCCGCTTAATTGCAAAATTATCCGCCCAACAGCAAACTCTGGAACATTTTCGCACCTTGGTGCAAAATACACAAATCCGTGCCGATCGTAATCAGGAATTTCTATCCATTTTTGCACTCATAATTGAGTATAGCATAGTTCTACAGGCTTTGATTCAAAATCGTGTACAATCTCAATCACTTTTGGACCGTGTGTTCACCGGAAAAGATCTTATCTCGCTGGATTCCGCCGACATTATCCAATTATCCCAATGGTTCGATGATGTTATTCGGTTGATTAATCCGGCCGTTCAAAAAGTAAACCAGCATTCGGGATGGTTCTTGCAGCCCTCCAGTGAAATCTTTCTCAATTCCTTCGGCTTGAAGGATGCATTAACCCAAGTACAAGATTTAAGTAAAGTCTTGAATGGATACCTGCAGTATAAACAGAAATTGCAAGAAGTTTTGAAATCTTGGCAGTAGAGAACCGCTTATGACCCAATCCAAATCGAGTAGTCCACACCAGAGTTATTACGAAAAAATAGCTTCGGGACTCACCTTGAATGCTGTAGAACTAAGGGCATTTTTGAAACAATGCGAGATGCAGGCAAAGCAATCGGCCGAATTTAGTGAAGAATTTGAGGATATTTCATTGGTTATGTCCTTTGACTTCTTGGATCCTGAACCTCCACTCCACTTTGTTCTCCTTGAGGGTGAATTATTTATTGAACGAGGCGATTTTGAAAATTCTGAAGATTTTTCTACGGTTTTCGCCAACAATAAAAATAGCAAAATAGTTTCTAATTCTCCCCTTCATCGGTTTACCATAACTTGTACTTTTTTCAGTTTTCTTGCGTATGTTAGCGGGTCACTGGATCCGATGGAGGCTTTGTTCGATGAACGCTTTAAAATTGAGGGCGATATCAAATATGCGATTATTCTTGATAAATTAATCTCTATCTTTTATGGGTTCCTTGGTTTGTGAAAAAACAAAGAAAAAGGAAAAAAGCGAACAAAATGCCAATAATGGCTTAATCCACGCAATAATTTTTTTCTAAATAATCACGCACGGAATAGGCGGCAATTACTGCTTGCCCTGCAGCTGTAAGCACTTGCTTTTCTCGAATATCGGTTACGTCACCTGCTGCGAAGATTCCGGGTACATTGGTTAAAGCATGCTTGTCCACAATTATCTCGTTCTTCTCATTCAACTCTACACCTAAGCCCTTAACGACATCACTTTGGGGGATTTGTCCGATTTCAATAAAAACTGCGTCAGTCTGGAAAATTGTTCCGTCATGAAACTCGACAGATTCCACTTTGTCCGTACCAATGATGCGCTTTAGCTTCGTGTTGGCAATTATTTCGATTTTCTCCTCATTATCAACTCGGGTGATGTTGATAGGCTCCGCTCGGATTTTCGCTTTGCGATACACGATATTGACCTTCTTGCCGAACTTTGAAAGGAAAAGAGCTTCGACTGCTGCGCTGTCCGAACCACCCACAACAATGATATTTTTATCTCGGAAGAAGGGACCATCGCATGTCGCACAATAGCTCACGCCCCGGCCGTGGAATTCATCTTCACCCGGAATATCGAGGGTACGGTATTTACCCCCCGTCGTAATGATTACTGCACAGGCTTGATATGTAGCTCCGCCCGAAACAGAGACTGTATAAGAATTGTTCTCATTTTTGGTAATCCCGGTCACGGTTTCGTATTCAAAAGGAATTCCGAAATGTTCGTAATGTTTTTGGAACGCCTCCATGAGTTCGTACCCGGAAACAGCGGGAAATCCGGGGTAATTTTCAATAAGGTAGGTTCGGCCGATGGCACCGCCGTATTCCTGTCCTATCATTAGGGTCTTCAAGGCAAATCGGTGTGTATAAATTGCAGCAGAAACGGCCGCCGGACCTCCACCGATTACTATTACTTCGTAACTATTTTCTTGGGATAGATCGCATGAAATCGACATAGGTTATTCAACTCGAATTGTTAGGTATAATATATTTACAGTAGTAATAATTTTAGTAATGGAAAAATCTATATAAGGGTTGGCATATTTTTTGCACAACCATTCCATAAAAGAATTTATTCTCAATAGATTTTTTTTGCGGATGCCTTATAACATTTTGGGGGCGGGAAATTCGAGGGACAAATTTAAGTGATGCTATTGGCTTTATAGAAATATGGGAAATTTGGGAAATGAAGGAGATATGGATCAGCAAACCCTTCTCAAGGAAATCCACAAATTGAAAGAAAAACACAACGTGACCATTCTGGCGCATTATTACCAGCCGCTGGAAATCCAAAAAATTGCGGATTATTTGGGAGATTCCCTCGGTTTGGCTAAAAAAGCCAGAGATCACGCAGGCGCGGATTATATTTTATTTGCCGGTGTAAATTTTATGGCGGAAACTGCCTCGATTCTGAACCAGCAAAAAACCATCCTATCCCCAGATCTGGAAGCTGGGTGCCCCTTGTCCGCCTTTCTTTCTGGACCCATCATTAAGGACCACAAATCCCAATATCCCGATTCACCTCTAGTCGTATATGTCAATACAACGGCGGAGACCAAAGCAAATGCCGATGTGTGTTGCACTTCCTCTAATGCACTCCAAATAGTGGAAAAAACCGCCCAGCAGTGGAACACAAACACGATATTGTTCGGTCCCGATAAAAATTTAGCTCAATTTGTCCGTCATCAAACGGAATATAACATTGTTACGGTTCCTGAAAGGGGAAATTGCCCGATACATAACCTGTTTTGCGTCGAAGATGTTAAGAAACAGAAACACGAACATCCCGAAGCCAAGCTTATCGTTCATCCCGAATCTCCATGGGAGGTGCAGGAACTCGCCGATTTTGTCGGTTCGACATCCCAAATGATCACCCATACCCAAGAAAATCCATGGGAGAGTGGTTTTATCATAGGAACCGAAACGGGGTTAGTTGAACATTTGCAGTGGAAATATCCTAATCAATCCTATTTTCCCCTCAGTAAGAATTCGGTGTGTAAAAATATGAAAAAAATGACCCTTCCGAAGATCTACAATGCCCTAAATTCCATCCAGACCCCGGAGCAAATCAACTATGAAGTTAGGGTCTCACCCGAACTAACAGCCAAAGCCCTCATTGCCGTGAATCGCATGATGGACTTTTCATAGAAGGTATCCAACATGATCTCCTTTAGTCTCTCCTTTGAAGCCATCGTGGTTCTGCATCACGAAAGCCGTGAAATCATCTTTTATCGAAAAAACGAAGCAAATTCTATTGACATTTCCCTATTGGAGAAATTACAATCCGATATCCAGAATGATAAGATAGTATTACCTGATAAAGATTATGCTATAGAAATATCCGATTTTCAATCCAATTCACATTCCCATTCATTAATTCTTTGGAAGGGAAAATATTCCTTTGTGGTTCTCATTTTGGAACAATCTCCGAGCCAAATGACCCTTGATTTACTTCAAAATTTTGGAATTCGTTTTGAATCTCGATTCGCAAGTGAATTGGGGAGTCTGTACTCTTCTTTTCAAGGAAATATCGATGTTTTTCTCCAAGATTTGCCTACGCGTCAAAATTTAGCTAAAATGGCAGAGGAGGTCTTTCAAATTTATCTCACCCAATCTTATCGTCTCTCCCTTCCCCAAGATCCTTTTCCAACTTTTCCCCCACTTCAGCAACAAGTGGTTGAATTTGCTGACGATATATGCAAAAAGAATGGCCATGTATATTTGAAGGACATAATCTCCCATTTCATGTCGGAAAATCCTTTGCAACAATTACAAATTCAAGACATTATCACAGAATTCTTGTGGAAAAAATATCTCATCAAGATTTGATCGGGCTTATATCATTCGCATCGGCATCATAAACATAATAGTCATGAATATTTTTGGTGATCTGCCCGTTTTCCACAACCCCAACTGCCCCAAATTGTAGATTTACCCATTGTCGATACATTTTCTCTCCATTCTCTAAATCTCCTTGAAGCTGCGCAAAATACAGCGTCAATATGGTTCCATGGCTCACAATAAGTACTGTTCCTTGGGGAAACCGTTGGGTCAAATTCTTAGTACCTCGATTGAAGCGTTCAAGCGCATGCTCACAGGATTCTTGCGATTCGGAAAAAGAGGAATGGTGTTTAAAGGTAAATGCTTTGTGCGCTAAATACTGTTGATAATCAGCAGTCGGAAGTGAATCATTGCGCACTTCATCGAATTCTGCATCGAGCATACTTGATAGGTTCCAATGATCAAGGAACGGTGTGATAGATTGCATGGTTTTCGGTTCCGAGGAACATATTATTTGATTAATTTGTGACTCGCCGGTTAATATAGGATGAAAAATTAAATTTCGGGCTTGGATTAATCCTTGAGGGGATAGATTCCATTCAGAAGCCGGTTTATTCATATCCAAAAGAGTGTGACAATGCCGCACAAAGATCATACGAAGGGAAATATTAAATCACTCCTCCAAATTTGGTATATGATAATATCTTAAATCCGCACGACTTGCTCGGATAAAGGATGTGGTTGAAAATGGGAGAAATTGCAAAAAATTTATACTCGGGAGAGATCCTTGTATAATTTCGGAATTATGGTTTTGTATTTATTATTTTCTATGTTGCCCAATATATTTGCGGCTATTTTGTTAAGGATTTTACGATATGTGGACACTTGTTCATCTCTCCGCAACAAAAGCGCTACAACATAATTCTCAACTTCGACAAATTTATCCCCCAAGCCTGAGAAAAATGAGACAACTTTATGATTTTTAAAGGTCAGGGAGCTGAATCCAGGAGTTAATGAAGAGTATCGATGGGCTGAATAAATTTGGGTCAATAGGTTATTTGTTACCTTCAAATTTTGTGGATAACTTGATAGTAAAACTGGGCCGATTTCGTTATCCCATCTCAAAATTAATATTCCTAAGGGCACTGTGATTTCTCCTAATATGTTTATTTATTGGGTAAAAGTGGAATTACCCTCTATAAAATAAATCAGCTTCTTCTCCATATAAGGGTTTTGTAATTTTTCTTTAATAACACGGGAAAATAGGGCAATTCACGGGAATAAGAAGGAATAGAGAAATTAAAAAAGAAGACAACCACAAAATTGGTTGCTGAGGTGGCTAAAAAGGATGGTTTAACTTAACTTTTCCATTATCAAGAATCTCGAATAAGCCCACTTTCACGAATTGATCCACATATTTCTTGGTGGTTACGGTAGGAACACCCAAAGCGCCCTTTAGCAGTTCTATCTTCATCTCTCCGACATCTTTGACTAAAAGGAATGTTTTGAAGAGAGGTTCCTGTTCAAATAATTTTAGCAATCCATCAAAGTTGGCAATTTTTCCAAAATTTTCTTCCTTAAAATCGATTAAGCCTTGATTCCCATCCATGAATTCCTTGTATTTTCCCTCCAAATCATCCTTTACTTTCACAAGATCTTCATACCTATGCATTAGGTCTTCATGTTTCGCTTTTATATCAACAACTCGACTTTCGGCAAGGGTGGTGGATTTTTCATTTTCTTGGATTTTCAATTTAAATTCCATGATTTCTGATTCCAGGCCATCAATCTTTTCGATGTTTTGTGATTTTTCCTTGAAATGCTCATCCTTCAATTGAATTACGCGGTCTTCATTCCGATTCTTTACTTCTTGGATTTCGTCCCGCAAACTGGTCAGGTTTTTCTCATAATTTTGTTTAATATCATCGATTTCCGTGATTTCTGAGGCAAATTTCGAATTATCCATCTCCAATTGATGGATTTTCGATGTAAGTTCCCGAATTTCATCCTGGGATTGTTTTAATTTTTCTCGGTAATCAAGTTCCATCTTGGCAATGCGTGCTGAGTAATCATCTTTAGTAGATGTGGATTGAGATCGAATATCCTTCATCCGATCTTCAAAATCCTGCTCCATTTTTTCTATTCGTGCTTTATAGTCATCTTCCGTATTCATGAATTGGCGTAACCGACCTTGAACCCGTTTAGCAAATTCCTCCTCCATATTCTGCACGCTATCTTGATTACGATTATTAGTTATCTGCAATTCGTGAATTTCACGGTCTTTGGCGGCCAAGACACCCTTTTGCTCAATGAGTTTTGTCTTCAATTCCCCAACTTGGGTGATATAGATATTCAAATTTTGGTTGAAAGTATCTACCTGCATTTGTGAAGATTTGAGTTGGCCTTCCTGCTGCGCAATGGTCCCGTAAGCAGTTTCCACTTGGCTGTCCTTCAGATTCAACTCGGCGCGCATTTCTCCCACCATTCTTTTAAGTGCATCGACGTCGGCAGGCAAATCAAACATATTATTGATGCGGCTCTGGAGCTCATTTATGAGGTTTTGCTGCTCGCCCATTTCATTTTTTTGTTTTAGAATAAGTTGCTTAAGGCGCTCTATCTGTGCTTGCTTTTGTGCCACCTGCATTTCTTCTTGGCCGATACTACTAATTATATTTTCTAAGTCTCGATCTCCCATATTTGTTCCTCAGATCTTTTATCAATATCTCTTATGACATCATTAAGAGTGAAAACTTTTAATATATTATTATTGGTATATATCATAATAAAACTGTCGTTTTAAAAGCGCTTGAAAA
>JABCSI010000220.1 GCA_018238965.1 Promethearchaeota archaeon | reverse complement strand
AAATATGCACGCCATTCGGTCGCAAGTATCGGGCCGGCTGGGGAAAATTTGGTCAAATTCGCTTGTGTGATTAATGGATCCCGCGCTGCTGGTCGTGGTGGAATTGGTGCAGTATGGGGTTCCAAAAAACTCAAGGCAATTGTGGTCAAGGGCAGCTCCCGAGTTGAACCTGCCAACAAATATGCATTTAAACAATTGAATCGGGAATTCCTTAATATACTCAATGGTCATCCTGTCACAGGAACTGGAATGGGATTATACGGAACTCCTATTTTAACAACTGCTGTCAACAAATCGGGTGTTTTACCGGTGAAGAATTTTCAAGAAGGTATTTTCGAAAATGTTCGTGCTATTGCAGGAGAAACCTTACGGGAATTACTGGTTAAGAAGAGACCTTGTCAAGGTTGTCCGATTGGCTGTGGTAGAACTCTTGAATTTGAGGGAATATCCTCTCATTTGGAGTATGAGTCTCTCTGGGCATTGGGTCCTAATTTAAATATTGACGATTTGAAGACAATTTTCCAAGCTTCTGAGAAGTGCAATCGCCTAGGTTTGGATACAATCTCCACCGGGAATACCATTGGGTGGTATATGGAGTGTGCAGAGAAGGGTTTAGTTTCCGATGCGCCAAAATTCGGTGAAACCGCGCCTTTCCTTCAATTAATCGATGATATTGCATTCCAACGCAATCAAGGTCAACTTCTTGCACAAGGTGTGCAAGCTGCTGCGGAAAAAGTCGGTCAAAATTCTGCGGACTTTGCATGCCATGTTAAGGGAATGGAGATGCCTGCCTATGATCCCAGAGGTGTTAAAGGAATGGCCCTAAGTTATGCTACTTCTAACACAGGGGCAACCCATTTGAAAGCCTATACAGTAATCCAAGAAATTTTGAGCACGCCCTATTATATTGATCCGTTAACCGAAGAAGGCAAACCTGAATTGGTTAAGGAAATGCAAGATGTTTATGCCACACTCGATTCGGCAGAATGGTGTAAATTTACATCAATGGCGGTCTTTTCAACAATGAAATGTGAAGTTGATATTTACGCCAAGCTTCTGACGACTGCAACTGGATTTTTTATCGATTCGGCAGAATTTAAGAAAATTGGTGAGCGGATTTATAATTTGGAACGGCTCTTTAATTATCGAGAAGGTTTAACCATTGTTGATGACCAGTTGCCCAAACGATTCCTTACAGAAACTCTACCCGCCGGTCCTGCGAAAGGGCAAGTTGCTGACAATTCCGCTCTTTTGAAGGAATTTTATCGCCTACGGGGATGGGAAGATGATGGAAGTCCATCGGATCGTAAATTGGAAGAATTGGGAATTGCACCGATTCATAACAATGCAAAATTACAAGTGGCATTAGATCTCCGGGATATGGATGAAGCAATTAGAATTGCCAAAAAATCTGTCGCCGGCGGGGTTGATTGGCTCGAATGCGGCACACCATTGGTGAAATCTGTTGGATTGGATATTGTGCGTAAGCTCCGTGAACTATTCCCACATAAAACGATAGTATGCGATTTAAAGACAATGGATACCGGTTTCATGGAATCAGAAATGGCTTATATGGCTGGCGCCGATATTGTCTGTATTTTAGGAATTGCGCCCGACACCACCATTATCGATGCAGTTGGATGTGGAAAGAAATTTGGCATCAAAATCCACGCTGATTTAATTGGAGTCAGTAATCCAATCGAACGGGCAATCGAACTGGAAAAACTTGGTGTTGATTATATTGGCTTGCACATTGGTATTGATACCCAATTACGTTCGGGTTTCGATAAAGTTCCATATCCTGTTCTTACAAAATTGAAGGAATCGGTAAAGATACCTGTGGCTGTTGCCGGTGGGTTAAATGCTGAAACAATTCCAAAAGCAGTTGCCTGTGGTGCGGATGTTTTAATCGTCGGTGGTGCAATTACACGATCTGCGAATCCCGAGGAAGCAACTCTAAGATTAAAGAAAATAATCTCTGATGCGTCTCAAAACTTAGAAGAATGAATCATTTCTGACACAAATTAAGTGACACGAATGATTTCCATTACTCTTTCTTTTTTTGCTAATTTACAAGAAATTTTTGGTGAAATTCAAGAACTACAAGTAGAATCTCCCAATTATCCCATACGGATTATTGAGATCTTTCGCTTATTTTTCACCCGCAATCGTGGATCAGCCGCTGCCTTCTTCCTGGATGGTAATACATATTTGAAGGATGATTATACGATGTTATTGGATGGGCGGAACATCGCAGGTTTGGATGGTTTATCTACAATCATCGATAAAGATGTAGAATTATCGTTCTTTCCGAAAATTGGTGGAGGATAAAATCTTAACTTTTGATTTCGGTGATTTTGAATGCAATAATAGAGATATAGAGAAATTCGGAGAAATTAGAGATACTTTTGAGTTGCAATAATAATGTCTTTTTCTATATTTTTAATATCGAAATGGGGGATAGTTATAAAAGAAATATCAATCTCGTCTAATGAAAAGGGATTTGCTAAATGGCTTGCAGGATCAATATTGTATATTAAATAGGGAATGCCAGGAGCTTTTTCATTAATTTCAAGAATTAACCGTTGGACTGATTGAATTAATTGAGAATTGTCAAAGGTTCCAAAGATTAGCACACCGAAGCTCCCATTATAGAAAGTTTTTCTAATAAAATCATATCTTTTTTTGGACGAAATATCCCAATAACTTATGGTGACAAATCTATCTCTATCTATCTGAATTTCCGATGTCTTAATATCAACCCCCACGGTTAATTGATAGTCTCTTTCAAAAATTGAGGGAAAATCTCGGAGAGGCAAATCTGTAAAATTAAACATCAAGTATTTCAATTTGAAACTAGGAGCTGACATTATTTCTAACTAATGTATTAGATTTTATTCTATTAAAACCAACTAAAAAAACGATTTAGGAATTTGACGAAGATCTGTTCTTTGGTAATAATTTTCAAATTCTTCTTCTTAGACTTCTTTCTTTGTGGTTTTTTTATTATTTCCCGAAGATGAAGATTTCGCAGAAACAGTTTTTTTCAGTTTTTGCGAGCTTTTCTTCTTAGAATTTACCTTCCCGTTAGTGGGATCAATTGGATGGGGTAAAATTTTTCGGTTTTCGTCATAAACAACATAATCATTTTTCTTATCGCGGATTAAGACAGGATCGAGAGATTGTCCAGTATATGAGTTGGCATGAGCTGCTACTTCTTCAGGTGTGCCGCATGTGACCACATATCCACCTTCATCTCCACCTTCAGGACCCATATCTATAATATAGTCTGCCGATTTAATGACATCCATGTTGTGCTCGATTATAATAACCGTATTTCCATTATCTACGATTCTTTGGAGTACCTTAATCAACTGAAGAATATCATGAAAGTGTAAACCCGTTGTGGGCTCATCAAGAATATACAAAGTGTTTCCAGTGCTGCGCTTGCTCAATTCTCGGGAAAGCTTCACACGTTGGGCTTCTCCTCCTGAAAGGGTGGTAGAGGATTGTCCTAATTTTATGTAACCTAAACCCACATCAAGAACAGTTTTAAGAATGTTTCTAATTTTAGGGAAATTTTCAAAGAAATCATACGCCTCTTCGTGCGACATGGCTAGAATTTCAGCAATATTCTTTCCTTTGAATTTAACCTCGAGGGTTTCAGCGTTATATCTGCTTCCTTTACAAACATCGCAACGAATATATACTGAGGGTAAAAATTGCATCTCGATTAAAATAAATCCCGATCCTGTGCATTTTTCACACCTTCCCTTCTTAACATTAAAACTAAATCGGCCCTTATCATATCCCCGCATTTTTGCCTCCTTTGTAAGGGCAAATATATCCCGAACATGATCGAACACTTTGGTATAGGTGGCGGGAACGGATCGCGGGGTTCTTCCGATTGGGTTTTGATCGATGTGGATGATTTTATCAATTGAATCACCGCCCACAATCTCTTTATATTCCCCTGGAGTTAAACGTGAATTAGGATTCTTAAGTTTAAACAAGCCCTTATATAGGATCTCCATAACTAAACTTGACTTTCCCGCACCACTGACTCCGGTAACTAAAGTAAGGACACCTAGGGGGATTTTTACATCGATATTTTTCAAATTATTGGCCCGTCCCCCCTTGACGGTTATCCATTGTTTAAGATTATTCCGTCGGAAACCAGGTGTAGGAATAAATTTATCGCCCCGCAAATAGGCCCCTGTTAGTGATGTTGGGTGAGCTTGCACCTTATCCAATGTATCCGCGATTACAATTTCCCCTCCATGAATTCCGGCGCCCAAACCCAAATCTACAATGAAATCTGCAGCGCGAATGATATCTTCATCATGCTCCACAACGAGAATTGAGTTTCCTTTATCTCGAAGTGCCTCCAACATATTAATCAGTCTAAATTTATCCCGAGGGTGTAATCCAATTGAGGGCTCATCCAAAACATATAAAACTCCCACAAGATTAGATCCAATTTGGGTGGCCAATCTGACCCGTTCGGATTCTCCCCCTGAAAGGGTGCGACTACTGCGGTTCATGGTTAAGTAATGCAATCCGACATTCATCAGAAAAGTATATCTACTGATCAATTCTTTGAAAACTTCCTTCACAATCTCCATTTGGCGATCTGAAATAGAATCTTTTACAGCTTGCAAAAATTCTAAAGCAGTATCTACTGAAAGCCCTGCTGTTTGGGATATATTTTTATCCAATATAGTAACTGCCAATGCTTCCGGACGTAATTTTTGACCTTGACACACTCTGCATATCCGTTCATCCATCCAACGCTCGTAGTAATCACGACTGGTTTCGGAAGCGGTTTGAATATACCTACGTTCTAATGTATGGATAATCCCTTCAAAGGGTCGCTTCACTTCGTAAGAAAATTCTCGGCCATTACCATTGTTATCATGGTTATCTATTTTAAAATCGATTTTTTGCCGTCCCGATCCATACATCAATACTTTCCATGCCTTAGGAGGTAAATTTTTGATGGGGTCATTAAGATCGGCTTTATAATGAGCAGCGACATTTTCAATCAGCCGCCAACTGTAGGAATTAATTTTTCCAAATCCCCCAATATGACGTAAATTGCTCTCGTAGATTGATTTTTCATGATCAGGAAATAGCCGTTCTTCCGTAAATATTTTTGAAATTCCCAACCCGTTGCAAATTGGACATAAACCAAAGGGAGTATTGAAGGAAAACAGTGATGGTCTCAGTTCAGGAATGAAAATACTATCTTCTGGGCAAAATAAATGTTCCGAATAAATTTTGGGCTCCCCGTCCACCACCCAAATTTTCACCAAACCTTCGGCTAAATGGGACGATTGCTCCACTGCATCGGCCAGCCGCTTGCGAAATGACGTGGTTTCTTTAAGCACGAGACGGTCAACTACAACATCAATATCGTGAAATTTATTCTTTTCAAGTTGGATATCTTCCGTTAATTCATATTCTAATTCATCCACGATAACACGAACATATCCATCCTTCTGTAATTGTTTAAAGACTGCTGTATATTCTCCCTTTCTATGCTGTATAATTGGAGCGAGGACCCGAAATTTCGTTTCCGGTTCAATATTTCCGATGATATTTTCCGTAATTTCCTGGGTTGTGAGGGGGGTTATTTCTTTCCCACATTGTGGACAGTGGGGGATACCAATATTGGCATACAGTAAACGTAAATAATCATAAATTTCAGTAACTGTACCCACTGTGCTCCGTGGGTTTTTACTCACCGCTCTTTGTTCGATGGCAATGGCTGGGCTCAATCCCTCAATATAGTCCAGATCGGGCTTATCCATTGATCCTAAAAATTGCCGTGCGTAGGTGTTTAGGGATTCCAAATATCGCCTTTGCCCTTCTGCATAGATCGTATCAATTGCCAAAGAAGACTTTCCCGACCCACTTAAGCCTGTGAAAACCACTAATTTATTACGTGGAATGGTAACGTCAATATTCTTTAAGTTATTTTGGCGTGCGCCCTTTATTATAATTGCATCCTTTGCCATAATCTTTTCAGCTTATTTTCCCTTTGAATGAGGGGTGTGTTTTTTTCGTTTTAATACCTTTTTCCTAACTTCGCGCTTTCCCACATGTTCAACCGTACCCAAGAGTTGAAATCCTGGAAAATAATCTATTGCATCCTCCAAATCCTCATCGGGAAGGATCAAAGGTGCTAATTTTGCTAGTTTTTTTTCAAGATAGTTACGGATGTCGGATATTTTAATTTTATTTTGTCTGACTCCTGAAATTGCATCTCGTAATACTGCCGCCGCTTCAAATTCCAGATTTTTGGCCGCGTCCATCATGGATTTTTCAAGGCTTCCCATCATTTCCTCTTCAGACAAATTCCTTTCGATTGTATCCCTTAGTACTTTTGCAAAAGCGGGGCGTTTGACTTTTCCCTTTTCAGGAATGTTTGCCAATGCATCCTGAACCCGCTTTTTAATTGTTTGGGGAGTAATTCCATGCTTTTTATTATAGGCTTGTTGTTTATCCCTTCTTCTATCTGTTTCCTTAATGGCATTGTCGATGGAACGGGTATATTTATCTGCATAGATTATCGCTCGCCCTTCCACATTGCGAGAAGCTCTTCCGATGGTTTGAATCAAAGAACGGGTATCCCGAAGGAATCCTTCCTTGTCCCCGTCCAATATTGCTACCAGCCCTACTTCTGGAAGATCTAATCCCTCACGGAGTAAATTGATTCCAACCAGCACATCAAACACCCCACTGCGAAGTTTTCGAATCAACTCCATGCGCTCTACGGTGTCAATATCGGAATGCAGATATTCAATTTTAATGCCCAAGTCCTTGTAATAATCGGCAACATTCTCCGCCATTTTCTTCGTTAATGTGGTGATGAGCACTCGATTTCCCTTGGCGACCTCTTTACGAATTTCATCAATCAAATCGTCAATCTGATTTTCAACCGGGCGCACTTCAACCGACGGATCGACTAATCCGGTCGGACGAATAACCTGGTCAACCCACACACCTCCGCTCTCTTTCAATTCATAGGGTCCGGGAGTGGCGCTGGTACATATAGCATAACTCAATTTTTTCTTCCATTCCTCAAAATTTAAGGGGCGATTATCCAAAGCACTCGGGAGCCGGAATCCATATTCAACCAGATTCTGCTTACGTGCTTGATCACCCTTGATCATCCCCCGAATTTGTGGGATGCCAATATGTGATTCATCGATTATTAAGAGAAAATCTTCTGGAAAGTAATCATATAAACATGCAGGTGGATCT
>JABCSI010000219.1 GCA_018238965.1 Promethearchaeota archaeon | reverse complement strand
TTATTACTTTTAACCAATATAACTCTAATTATATAGAAAGGAGGTGCTTCCTATCGCAAACATTAAACGAGATTCCAAACATAAAACATTTGATATTCAAGGATATCGTTTGACTGAAAAGACGCAACTTCACGGTTGATCATGTAAACTACCTGCCTTGGATTTAGACCGCCTCTTAAAAGATGTGGGACTTCCCTCTGCAGCGGAGGATTGTGCGATCCACCCCATTAACGCTACCCAAAGTTTGATCACCAATATTGACATAGTTACTCCAATTCACGACGACCCATATACAATGGGCCGAATTGCGGCGGTCAATGTTACCAACGATCTCTTTGCGATGAATGCGTTGAACGTTGTAAATTACAGTTGTTTTTTGGCTTTACCCACCGATATTCCTGCCGGATTTGGCGCAGAGATGCTCCGGGGAACCCGTGATGTTTTACGGGATTTCGGATCCGATATCCACGGTGGCCATACAATACAAAATACATGGCCCCTTTTGGGAGGAACTGCCAGTGCGGTCGAGGACACCAATAAACTAATTTACAAACGCGGGGTTCAATCTGGGGATCGTTTAATCATTACCAAACCTTTGGGCATTCACCCAACTATGGCCGCCGATCGCGCCTGGAAGGATGATCCCGAGTGGTTAGCAGAATTTTCCCACGATCGTATTGAGAAAGCCATCCAGCTGGCCACCAAGATCATGACCACGAGCAATCGACCCATAAGCCAAACCATCCACGGGCACAATTTCTTCGATGCGGTGCATGCGATGACAGATATTACGGGATTCGGGTTTGTGGCACACCTTGGCGAAATGCTCCATCAAGATATTGGCGCTCGAATTACCGCTCTACCTGTAATTCCCTATGCTTTGGAATTGGATGATTTATTCTGCTACAGGTTAAGGGAGGGTAAATCCGCTGAGATTGCAGGTCCCATGGTTCTGGCCATCGATCCAAATCAATTTTCTGATTTTGGCTCCGCATTGGATGCCAAAAAAATTTGGTGGATGGAAGTCGGAAGCATTGAGGCTAATATTTCAGGGGTAAAAATCGAGGATCAGGCAGTATTCCGTGAAGTTGAAGATTATTAGGCACGATAAATTAGTGATTCTTGTCCGTTGAAGAAGAAAAGTAAACCTATGGTTTTCTTCTGAGGATTCTAAGCCCTTAAAATGGGATCACACACATTTTTTTGCTTGTTATTTATTTACTACATTTTATCCAACGTTATGTGTATAAAGCAGGGGATTTTCATGCTTTTAAGGTTCGATTTTGGATTTCATAAGCAGAATCCTTATAATTTTGACACCGATCAATACTTTTAGAACCATGTTGCATGAAAAGTGGATAACAGTGTTACCAAATAGTGTAATCCAAGTCGGATCGGTGGAAAAGCTCAATGAAATTGTACATAATTTCCATGGGCATCTAATCTTAATTAATTTCAGTTCCGATACCTGCAGTGCCTGTAAATCCTTCGATCCGATTTATTCCATGATGCAAAAGGATTTTTTTTCCGAGGGTGTGATTTTTCTAAAAAATAATGTGTCTGATCTTCCGGAAATCGCCCAGCAGTTTCATATTCGAGGGACACCAACCACATTGTTCATTTACAATCAAAAAGTGAAGAAATCCCAAGTAGGTATTTTGCCTCCCGGACCTTTCCGCCAATTATTACAAGATTTAATTAGATTGGTAGAAAGAAGCAAATAATTAGGAAAAAATCATGGGAAAGAAAAAAGAGATTGGGATATTAAGTACTATTCAAATTGGTTGGGGATATATCCTTGAAACTGTGATTGATACAGTTCGGCATAAAGACCTTTGGAATTAAGTAAGTCGTTATGGGTTCCCCGTTCAACGATTTTACCCTGTTCCAGAACAATGATTTCATCAGCATTCTTGATGGTCGAAAGCCGATGTGCAACTATTACGGTTGTTCGGTTTTGGGCAATTAATTCTATAGCCGCTTGAATTTGGAGTTCGGTTGCATTATCTAAGCTCGATGTCGCTTCGTCCAAGATCAACATGGGGGGATTTTTCAAGAAAATACGCGCGAGGGCGATTCGTTGTTTTTGCCCACCGGATAATTTCACACCTCTTTCGCCCACATACGAATCATACCCATCAGGTAAACCAACGATAAATTGATGTATATTCGCTTGTTTTGCGGCTTCTATCACTGCTTCATCTGAGGCTTCAGGCTTTCCATACAATATATTATCACGAATCGACCCGAAGAAAATAAACACATCTTGTTGAACAAATCCAATATTCTTTCGAATCGAATCCATGGTGAAGTCTTTAATATTTACTCCATCGATCAATATTTCTCCCTTCCCTTCCTTTAGATCATAAAATCGTGGAATTAAATGGGTAAGGGTGGTTTTTCCAACACCTGAAGGACCAACAAGTGCAACGGTGGTTCCCTCTTTAATTTTCAAATTAAAATCTTCCAGAACACAGCCTAGTTTTTCATTATAACCAAAGGACAGATTTCGAAATTCCATTTTGCCTTGAGGATTCACCATTTCAATAGCATCTTCTTTATCCATTATTTCAGGCTTAATCGTCATCATTTCATAAAATCGCTCGAATCCGGCTGATCCCATTTGATATTGCTGGGTAAATTGCAGTAATCTTCGAATGGGGCGGATAAAGATTGCTGTAAACAATAAGAATGTCATTAAATCAGGTATATTAAAATTTGCGTTGGGGATATCGAAATATAAGAAAATAGAACCCACTGCGAGGGCTACCAAACTTAAAATTTCCATCATAAAATTATTACCGGCGCTGAATTCTGCCATAATCTTATAGGCAGAACGATAAGACCTGCGATACTTGAGATTTTCAGTGTTGAACTTATCAATTTCAAATTCCTCGTTTGCAAATGACTTGCATACACGTATTCCAGAGATGCTGTTTTGAATTTTTGCATTGATGCTGGCGTGCTCCACTCGGGTTCCCCGAAATGCTTGGCGCATTTTCCATCTTTTCGTAAGACTGAACCACAATTGCAATACAACAAACAAAAAGATAATGAGCGTGAGAACATAGTTAACGAACATTAAATATATGAAGCTGAGAGAAATCATGATCGTCGAGATAAATATGTCTTCCGGACCATGGTGTGCCATTTCACTTACTTCTCGTAGATCACCAACCAACCGGCTCATTATTTGACCAGTTTTTCTGTCATCGTAAAACGAAAAGGGCATAGTTTGCAAATGTCGGAATAAATCGATCCGCATGTCAAATTCTATTTTGATTCCAACCATATGGCCCCAATATGCCATTATGTAATTAGCAATACCCCGAATAAAATATAACATGAGTATAACTCCGGAGTAAATAATAATCAGCCGGAGATTTGCATCTGTTTCATTCGGAATGAAATCATTGAAAAATCTGTTTGAAATAATGGGAAAGACCAGATCCAACCCAGCTACAAGAAAAGCGCAGAATAAGTCAAGATAAAAGAGTTTTTTGTGCGGTTTATAGTAGGAAACAAATTTTTGAAACTTTTTTCTATCCATGCTAGTGGTAAAATTGCATAAATATAGAATTTTTCGCTTAAGTTTTGAAAGAATATACCAGATATTTCGGGACATATTGAAAAAATGCATTTTCCCAGATAACTTGGATCAAAACGTAATAAAATGTAAAATGATATTCAAATTGTATCTCTCTTTTCTTTACAATACTGTCAGATGCCGATAAAGCTTTATCAGATACAACGCAGATTTACTATTAGAGGGATCTTGAATAGCATTTCCATAAGATCCACTAAACACACACGGATTGAAAAATATGAGTGCAGAAACCGAAACAGCACCCCCATCCATACCAGAATCTCGGGAACATTCCCGAAAGACTATGGCATCATATGGAACGGGTAAATTTATGGTGGAATTTTACGCCGCCGCCTTCAGCATTTTAGTATACAAGTTTTACGAAACAAATTTACAACTCAGTTCCATCTTAACCGGATTAGCGATTGTGCTCTATTCGATCTGGAACGCAGTCAATGATCCAATTGTTGGATACTTTACTATCCGCCCCACCCGTTGGGCTAAAAAATATGGGCGCCGCTTCCCTTGGATCGTGTTTGGATGTTTCATTTGGGTCTTCACACTTTTACCCATATTCATCCTGCCTAAGGCCCTTATCGAGGATCCTGCTAATAATCAAGGGTGGATTTTTCTGTGGTTTGTTTTGGCGGTTATGATTCACGATGGTTTCTTCTCTATCTGGGAGCTGAATTACCAATCACTGTTCCCCGATAAATTCCGCGGTGAGAAAAGTCGATCCGATGCAGCAGTCTGGGCCACCATGATAGGTGTTTTTGGGATCGCAATTGGAAGTCTCTTGCCCGGATTCATAGTAGACTATGATATTATGGGGTCATATATAACTAATGCATTAATTTTCACGGGAGTTGGTGTGATCTTCTTTTTCTTACTCTTACCGGGAGTGCGAGAGGATCCTGATATGATTGATCGTTATTTGACTTCAATTGAAGAGAAAAAACAGCAAACCGAGCCTGAACCTGGTTTTTTTGTGCAATTGAAAGAGGCTCTAACCCATAAGAATTTCATGGCGTTCATTCTGTTCTATTTATTGTACCAGGCATGCACCACGTCATTGTCTGCCAGTGTCGATTATTTGGGAGATTATTTGCTACCAGGTGATAAAGTGAATACAACCATGATTTTTGCTGGGATGTTAGTGGGTGCTCTGTTCGCAGTCCCCTTGTGGGGGAAAATAGCTGTAAAAATCAGCAATCAAAAAGCTCTCATGTATGCAGCAGTGGTGGTCATTTTCAGTCTTCTTTTAATGAGTTTCGTTCCCGATGAGAGCTATTGGGGATTTACTGGCACGGTCACAATATTCGGATTGGGGTTTGGGGGCTATTGGATGCTCATAACACCCGTTCTTGCAGATTGTGTTGACGAAATAGTTGTGAAAACGAAAAAACGAGACGATGGAGTGTATTTGGGCATACGTGCCTTCTTTGGCCGTCTAGCCTTCGCAATTCAGGCAATTAGCTTTACCATCGTTCATGAATTGACCGAATTTGATAATGCGGCAGATGTTCAATCCGATCTCGCAAAAACTGGAATTCGGATTCACCTAAGCATATTACCCATGATCTTCATGTCCCTAGGTCTCTTGATATTTTGGAGAATGAATACCCTCAATACCGAAAAGATGGATGAGATTCGGGCAGAATTAAAGATTCTCAATTTGTAGCGGAATTTCAGAAACTAGTATCTGGTAAACTTTTTTTCTATTTTTCGATATACAAAGCTAGCAATTTTTTTAAATTTAAATTCACTTAGATATATAGTAGATTGAAAAAAATGAGATATTGAGTAAAATGAGTAAATTAAAAAAAATGAGTCAAATAAATTTTCGAATTTCCGAAGATGACAAACTGGTACTCCAATTACTCGCCCAAATCCGGGGCTTAACAGTAACGGAGCTTGTAAAACAAAATGTATTTGCTACCATCTCACAAGATAGAATAGATTTAGCCTTTAAACTATTAAAAGACGGGAAGATCGGTAGGAAAAGAGCTTGGAAGATCACTGGACTCAATGGCCAAGAATTTCTCAAGGAATGGACCCGAAGAAAGGCAGAAGAAATTATCCCTGATGAATTGGCAGAAAAAACACTTGAAATAGCGCTAAATCTCAATTCAGCGGATTTTATAAGAAATTCAGATAATCAGAGTTAATTAGAGATAATTAGAGATAATAAGAGATAATTAGAGATAAAAAGAGAGAATTAGAAATAATAAAAGATAAAGGGAGGCTAGATTATATTATTTTTGCTTGATACTTGTGCACTAAATCATATTTGGGAACTGCACGAGAACAATTTGCTGGATTTACGGGCAATTTTGCTTCAATTTCGAATTGGAATCACAAAAGAAATAGTCAAAGAATGGGAGAATTATGATCTGGTCCGTTTTTTTTCCCCATCGAATTGTTATCTTCTTCCCATTTTAGATCAGGATATTGAAAAAATGAATATTCGGTTCCCGTTTTTTCGCGATTTTGATGTAGCGGATCAAACCCTATTGTGGGCATTGATGCAAGAATCGTCTGTAATTATTTCGGATGATGGTGGATTGAATGCTGCTGCTTTAAGTATTGGTAAAAAGGCAATTTTCCTACCTGATTTCTGTATTTTTTTGGTGAAAGAGGGCTTAATATCCAAAAACGAGGTGCGAAAGGCTCTCAAATTTTGGGAAAGAGTCCATAGGTACAGATTATCGGAAATTAAACGATGGCGCAATTCACTAAATCGAATAACATGATGAAAAATCTCAGATCGTTATTATTCCAGCACATATTTAATTGCATTTTGCTTATTTAAATAATTTCTCCATCCCAATCAAGAAGCCTCAAGCCCTCAATAGGTTTAAGCCAGTGGGTTTCCCATGAAAGGCTCTGCTCACATCGAAAAACTTTTTCCATTGTAGTTTTACCTTCTTTGTCCTTTAAAGTAAGGGTTAAAGTGAGGTTTGCAAGTTCACAGTTATAGCAATAGCCAAAGGTGTCATTAGGCCCTTTGTATGTCAATCCCACTAATGAATTTCGGGGGACATCAACTTTACATATTATTTCAACCCCTTTATGCGCAATAGATATGGTTATTTTTTCTGGTCCGAAATCACTGATCTTGAAATTCTTCATGGAAGAGAGTTTATTCAAGCTATGCAACTGGGTTCCATCAAAGAATCCGAGAGTTCCCTTACCATCCTTGTATCCAAATTCAAACCAAGCCTCGGGTTCATCTTTGAATGAATGACAATGCATCCAGATTTTTTCATCTACATATTCTAAGCCATAGGTATGCATTTGATTTGAGGGAGCACTGTGAATCTCTTTTTTCTGCCCATCCACAGTAATGGAACCGGATAGAAGTAACTTTGGATGGGTCGAATTGACAATGGTCGTAGTAATTCCAAGAATTTTTCCAATTGCCGGTATGGGGAAGAAGGGATCCACATAATGTGACAACTGAAGATTCCATGCAACCTTCTTTCCTGAGTCAGTTTCAAAATTGCCCTTCAACTCCTTTAGAGTAAGTTCCGAATTCCCGATCTTGACAAAGGAATAATCACTTCCCGCTAAGGGTTGGGAGACTTCTGCTCGGGATAACGGGTAGATCTTCTTTACCATGAAATTTTCCTCAGAATTTCCTGCTTTAAAATATCCAAACCAGAGGGTGCACCGACCGCCTTTCAT
>JABCSI010000024.1 GCA_018238965.1 Promethearchaeota archaeon | reverse complement strand
GAAAGCATCTGCAGGGAGTAATGCAGGTGATGTAGTTGAAGCAATGACGAATCTCTATGGACAATATAAACTCGCTTTTTGTGACAAGCATAAAGATGATTTAGTGTTGACAAAGACCACATTGATATCGCATTATATAGATTAAACACAAAGGAGTACGTTAATATGAATCCTATTGATGAAATTCTTGCAAGGGCTATGGCAAAGACCGCATCCATACTATTATAACAGGAGGTTGCTTAAATTCTACTTAAATGTTTAAGAAAATTAACAACTTCTAAAAGCCCATCCAGTCGTTCAATATATGCCTTCATTTTTTGGACGATGGTGTCACCGCCGTGAGCCCCTACTTGTAAGTACTCCAGACCCTGGTCATCTAAAATTTTATAGGTGGAATCAAAATCTCGGGCGGTGATCATTAATTCGGCGCCATCATCTCGAAACCATTGAATCATATGGGCCAGCATAATTGGGGCTTTGGGTTCTTCCAAATCAATCCAAATTTTTTTATCTTGTAAGCGCGGTGGGTTCAATTTCTTTCAGTCCTCGATATACTTGAAGAAAAAAACGGTATCGCTAAAAAAATTATCGTCACAGAATTTATATAAGAGAAAATAAATTGTGATATACAATACGGGTGAACAAGATGTCAACCAACGAAGAAAAACTCAACTATACCGTTCAAGACCATGTTATTCTAAGTAAACAGCCTGTTTTTGGGCCAAGTTCCTTATTTGTAGGACAAGAAAAAGACTTTCCACCTACAGAAATAGGAGAAGGTTCAATCATTTGCACATATGCAGTTATTTATGCTGGAACAAAAATAGGTAAAAAAGTTTTTGTCGCAGACGGGGCTTCGATTAGAGAAAATGTGGTGATTGGGGACAATGTGATGGTCGGGCGGAACGTTACAATCGAAAACAACTCAACAATTGGAGATGGTACCAAAATACAAACCGGAGCCCATATCACCGGAGAATGCATTATCGGAAAAAATTGCTTCATCGGTGGGGAAGTATCGACTACAAATGATTTCTTTATGGGGGCAAAGGAAGCAAAGATGAAAGGTCCAATTCTGGAAGATGGAGTATTGATAGGATCAAATGCTACTCTCCTTCCTGGAGTGAGAATTGGGGAAAATTCAGTGGTGGGTGCTGGATCTGTGTTAACAAAGGATGTACCACCCAATGAGGTGTGGGTGGGAAATCCTGCCAAGTTTTTGAAAGTTGTCAATTGGAATGATTAAAGATCTTCCATTTCTTGGCACTTTTTTTAGCTTTCTTTCTTCTTAAACTACACCTGAAATTAGCTCTGAATTTTGAACTGGGTTTTATTTTTGATGACGTCTCAAAGTTTGCCTGAAGTATAATACAGTGATAACATACCAGAACAACAGAATGACAATTCCGATTAAACCCCCAAAGAACCAATTCGCCGGTATATCTACAATGAATCGATCTATTATAATCAAAAAGATCCAAGCGATGCCCAATAGCACGGCCATTATCAAGCATATCCCCAAAACTTTAGGGAGAAGGACCACAATAAGGACCACAATCAAAAGACTGATACACACCACTCCAATGATTTTAAGCAAATTGGATGGGGAAAAGAATGGAAACATTAAGAGCGCAGTAAGGGAGCTGAAGACACCCGCAATTACAGATAATCCCATAATATGGTAAACCAAATTTTTTTCAGATAAAGGCCCTGTGGCTACGAGAAGACGAGGTAACGTTAGAGGTGCATCCCGTTCTTCTGACGCGTGAATCAAATCTTCTTCATCTAACCAAATATCCACTTTCTTTATTGTGTGACTCTCCTTAAATCCCCGTACGGAGGCAATCACGTAAAAACTGTTAAATATTTGGGGTAACATTACCAAAACTAAAATCACTTCAATGGACCCAAAGATTCCAATTAATGCAAGAGACGCTCCGATTACTAAAGTCCCAGTATCTCCGGGAAAAATTTTAGCTGGATAACGATTAAAGAGATAAAAAGCAATTAGACCACTAAATACAATTACCCCGTAAATCACCCCTTGACTGGATCCCAATAAAATAGAAGCAAAAATCATAAACAACAGAGCAATGGATGTCGTTCCTGATCCCTCTCCATTGTACCCCTCAAGCATATTCACAGTATTGGTCATAACCATTATAAGTATCGGAATCAGGAGGGGATAAATAATCGTTAATTGTAAACGTCCAAGCACGGGTAGTACAGGATCCGAAATATCTACGAAATTGATAAAGGGAAGATTCGCAATAAACACGGGAAGCCCTGTTACAAACATAAATATGATTTTCTTCAATGAAGATAATTGGGTGCGATCATCAATCCACCCCACCACAGCAGCTAGGAAGATAGTGATCACAAAAATTAATATTTCTTGCCATAAAGCAGGGAACACTATTGCTGCAAAAATCAGACCTACCATGATCGTGATTGAAAATGCAATCCCACCCGATTCTGCGGTTGCAGGACGGTCCTTCTTATGAATATCGTATCCAATATAACCCTTTGCCATCATCCATTTAATTACGTGGGGATACAACAAATATGTTGATCCGAAGACTGCAACAGCAATAACCGCCAATAATATATATTGATACCATTCTATATCGAGGTTTGCGATGGGGATCATATGGTTCTTCTCTATTCCTTAGAAGTTTTCTTGAAAATAAGGTATTGTGTTACATTTTTTTATTAATTATTATATATTTAAATATCAGCCAATAGTGGCAATGCAAAAATATCGAGAATTGGTTTATTCTCAATATTTACCTTGCGAATGACTTTTCTCATTTGATTGTGATAGATTTCGGGAATTTCATTGGTTAATTGCCCCAGAATATTTTCACCGTTTGAAATCTTTTCCATAAGTGGTATTATCCATTTTTGTGGCACTTTTGCATAAATACCCTCGATTAAGATCAATTTTTGATAGAGCTCATTGGTTTCATCGCCATATTTGTCAATTAATCTATCAATTTCTTTTCTAAATCCTTCGAAATCGCCTGCTCGATATATCCTTCGAGTTTCCCCAAGAATTAGATCGTCTTGATACATATTTTCGAATATCTCGGTCATTTCTCGCGCCAGACCACTAAGAATTGGCTCTATCATATAACTAAGTGGCATAAAATAGTCGATCATCAAAACAGAAAAAACATATGTACCTGGGCTGAATCTGGCTTCCAAATTACCAGATCTGATAAGGGAAACACCCGCAGGAAAGCCGATCTCGCTTGCAAACCCATTTAATGCAGTGAGGAATCCACCCACAAGTTGATCTTTGTCCGATTGCTCGCTATCTAGTAGATTGTATTTATGCAATAACGTGCCATTTTTTGTAATAATATAGATTTCAACGAGAACCATAGTGCGTTAAACCTAAATAAATAAGGAAAAATAAACTTAAAAAAACCCATGTTACCAATGTGTTCCTATGATCCTTGGAAATATGCCATTACAGTATCGAAAACATATTGAATTTGGTCATCTGTCAAACTGGAAACCATTGGAAGTTCAAAATGATGGCGAGCAATATATTCAGCATTTGGACAGTGGACATTACAATAATCGGGGTAATCTACCACCCGCGCCATTAAATATTGATCAATGTTTTGATATGCTGGTTGTTCATAAGAAAGAATCGAATAAATGGTTCGGGAACTGATATGATTAGACTTGAGATAAGTAATTATCTCGGAAGGGAGAATCTTACTGTCATTAATAACAGGAGCGAGAATATAATCAGAGATTTGGTGCTCGGGCAAAATTGATTGAAGCTGTAGAAATTCTTGTTCTGCGAATAACTTGCGGTATAACTCACCATTGCGATGACGTCGGGCCAATATCTCGGTTGCTCGATCCATCTGCACATTCATGATCGCAGCGGACATATCGGTGGTTCGATAATTATAACCCACTTGAAAATGGTTGTATCCTCCCTTGGGATTTCGCCCGTGATTCTTCAAACTTTGAATCTTTTCATGGAGTTCCTCAGAATTTGTTACCACAGCACCACCTTCCCCTCCAACTAAATTTTTTGTCCCGTAAAATGAGAAGGCGCCAATATCACCGAAATTTCCAACGTGAGTTCCTCCAATACGTGCATCATGGGCTTGAGCGCAATCTTCTATGATTTTCAAATCATGTTTAGTGGCAATTTCCTGAATGAGTTTCATATCACAGGGGTTACCCAAAATATGAACAGGCATAATTGCTTTGGTTTTATCAGTAATAGCAGCCTCAATTTTTTGAGGGTCGATGTTAAAAGTATGTGGATCAACATCCACAAAAATCGGGATCCCACCATTAAACATGATTGAATTAGAAGAAGCAATAAACGTGAATGGTGTCGTGATCACTTCATCCCCGGGACCTATATCTAAGGCAGATAAAGCTAAATGGAGGGCACAAGTTCCATTCATAACAGAAGATACAAATTCCGTGCCAGTGAAAGCGGCAAACTTCTGTTCAAATTCACGTGCGTTTTTTCCTTCGATCAAATATCGACTTTTGAGAACTTTCAGAACAGCTTCGTATTCTTTTTCTCCTATATTTACATCTACCACGGGAATTTCTTTCATATCCTTCATATCCTTCATATCACCCATGTCACTCATATTGGGAAATTTACCTCTCTATGTAAAAATTTTGGAACGTTTTGGATATTTTTTAATGCCTTAAATCAATTTCTACATTGGAGAAAAGGGAATGGATCCAAGCATACAAAGTCAAATTGCTCACGATAATGATGAAATTAAGAACTACATTGAAAAATCAGGATACAAAATTGATCCATGGCCTGAATCACTCGCAGCAATTCACCACGAAGGCGAAGCATTAGTAATTGCCTATCCCATTCAAGGATTGCTTAAATACCATGGAATGGCAGATGTTGAACGAAGAATTGCATATTTTCCCAGTATTTCGCTAAATAATGGTGTGTGTTCTACACAAACGTATATCAAACTCTCTGACTCATTGGAAGCTGATCAGCTAATATGGGATAACAATGTCATTGATTCATCTTCCCGGGCGTTTGCTCGTGTGTTTTCGCATATAGATGTTATTCGATCCTTGACGGGAATTCATACAAAAGCCCATATATATTCCAGAAATATCTATCCAGAATCTCTTGACAAAAATCAAATTCCTTCTCACCGTTTGGTTACAGAAAAAGGGTTAGGGACCTCGGCTTCTGCAGGAGCTGCCATTGCTACGGCTATGATTGAAATCCTCTATCACGGAAAACCTGAATATACAACAAACACGCGATTAAGAAGTGTTTTTGCAAGATATTTCGCAGGAAGCGCTTCACGGAGTGCTGTGGGAGGAATTGGGTTATGGTTGAGCCATCCAAAAATAACTTCCGAAGATTCTTTAAGTATTCGATTAGATACACCTAAAATGTCTTCCTTCATTGAGGAAATTGAATTAATTACTATTCCGGTTGAATCTCCACTTCAAACCGAATCGGCTCATATCAGTGCGCCAAAATCACCTTTCTACAATGAATGGGCTATGCATAGAAAAACCCAAATACTTAATTTTACCAAAGCTTTGCTCGATTCAAATTTTGACAAACTCGGAGAATTAGCCGAAGAAGACACCTTAGCACTGCATGGAATATCACTAACCACAGGAATTAAGGATTATATTCTCGCATGGGAACCCATAACTCTACAGATCATGAAGAAAGTTCGTTATTGGCGAGATCAAAAACAAATCCCGGTGTATTTTTCAATCGATACGGGTCCGACGGTTGTACTTTTGACCAAAAGGAAGTATTCTCCCATCTTAATGACCGAGATAACCAATCTATTTCCCGAAGCTAAAATTCTGAGAAGTAATATTGCTGGACCACCTTGTGTGGTATCTCCCGATTCTAAAGATTTTTCCACGATAATAAGCGCCCTCAAACAGATAGGAGCCCAATGAAATGAATCCGACTTCACCCCCCTTGAAAAATACCCCTCCAAAATTCCATAGCCATTCTTTAACCGAACGACAAAGAATCATACAAGAAATAATTCCACTCTCCGAGGAAGATATGCAATTGCTACGATCTCCTGGATATATTCCAATTGAAAAATTTGATTTATTCAGCGAAAACATTATTGGTACTTTCCATCTTCCCTATAGTATTGCAACAAATTTTCGAATAAATCAAAAAGATTATTTGATTCCCATGGTCTCAGAAGAATCTTCAGTTATTGCTGCAGCCTCCCATGGAGCAAAAATTGCGCTAAAATCAGGTGGATTCATATCAGATCCAATCGATCCTGTTATGATCGGGCAAATACAGATATTAGGCATTCCAAACCAAGAAGATATAAATGAAATTATGAAATATATTTCAGCCCATAAACAATCTTTGTTGGAATATATGAACAAACAAGACCCAAAGCTTGTGTCTGTTGGTGGGGGTGCACTGGATATTACAATAAGAGAAATTCAAACCACAAAAGAAAAAATGTTAATTTTACATGTCATGGTTAATGTAAAGGATGCCATGGGTGCCAACATCGTTAATACCATGGTAGAACGGCTCTCAACCCATTTGAAGGGAAAAATTCCAGGAAGAATAAATCTTAGGATAATTTCCAACTTGGCAACCCATCGCATCGCAAAGGCTCGGGCAGAATTTGATCAGACTCTCCTTGGAGGATCCAAAATTGTTGATAATATCATAGATGCCTATGAATATGCATGTGCAGACCCTTATCGAGCGAGTACCCATAATAAGGGAATCATGAATGGAATAGATGCAGTGGCAATCGCTACAGGAAATGATTATCGAGCTTTGGAAGCGGGAGCTCATGCGTATGCATCTTTGAAAGGAACTTACCAACCTCTTACTTCATTCTCGAAAAATGAAAAAGGTAATCTAATTGGAGAAATTGAGATTCCTTTAGCAATGGGAATAATCGGGGGGATGACCACTCAACATCCTTTAGCCCAATTAAGTTTGAAAATTCTTGGTGTGAAATCTGCCGAAGAACTCTGTCAAATAACTGCTGCAGTGGGATTAGCGCAAAATCTCGCCGCCTTGCGTGCTTTGGCTAATGAAGGCATCCAACAGGGGCATATGAAACTCCATAATAGGAAATTTATTAAAAAAAGCTAAAATTATAGGGCATAAAAATGAAAGCCTCTCAAGGTGAAGCTCCCGGTAAGTGCATACTTTTCGGGGAACATGCGGTGGTATATGGTTATCCTGCTCTAGCGGCAGCAATTGAGATGGGATCTTTCTGTCAGATTGCGCCGAATTCCCAAGAAGGAATCTCATGGAATTTTTCCAATTTTGCCACTTCTCTAAAGTGGTCCATAACTGATGACATTCCAGATAGCTCCTTTGCCCATTTTCTTTACTGTTTACAAAAATTGGCCCAGGATTTTTCTATCGAAATTAATAATCTTGAAATTACTATCTCTTCCCATTTATGGTCGAATTCGGGATTGGGATCTTCAGCATCCAGTGCCTCTGCCTTTATCAAAGCAATTAACAATTACTATTCTTTAGAGTTGACCTTGGATCAACTCAATGAATATACTTTATATATGGAAGGCTTCATTCATGGAACGCCTTCGGGATTGGATAACAGCACTGTTAATTATGGAGGAGTCATCCATTTTCAAAAAGGAATTGTGCGAAATCTCGATAAATTTTCCCCAATTCCCATATTAATTGTGGATTCTGGGATAGCCCATGATACCAAGGAAGCAATTATCCGAGTGAAAGATTTATTTACAGAAGATCCAAATAAAATCACCAATATTTTCGAAAATATATCTAGTATTTGTGAGCAGGGGATATTAGCCATAAAATCAGACAATTTGGAAATTTTGGGTGCATTAATGAATAAAAATCATAAGTTACTCCAAGAATTGAATCTTTCCACCCCAAAGATCGAAGAAATTAGATGGATTGGAGACCAAACGGGTATTTTTGGATCTAAAATCACCGGTGCAGGTCTTGGCGGGGCGATTATCGCTGTTGGATCCCCCCAATCCCTAGACCTTTTCCAAGATAAATTAAACCATCAAAAAATTCCATCGATCTTAACCTGGATTAAACCCAATTAGCCGGAAGGTAAAGTACCATGACATCAAATCACATATCAAAAATTATAATCGTCAAATTAGGGGGGAGTCTAATAACCGATAAAACTCAACCCCTCTCGGTAAATAACGAAGTATTGCGGAGTCTTTCCGAACAAATAAGTCAATTTTATGGAAAAACTACCTATTCCTTAATCATCGTCCATGGAGGGGGATCTTTTGGCCACCCTATTGCGGAAAAATTCAGAATTCACCAAGGTTATAATCCCGAAATCAAAGATCAAATTGAAGGTTTAATCCAAACTCATTCTTTGATGAAAAAACTAAATCAAATCTGCATTAATGCTTTAAATAAGGAAGGGTTACAAACTTATCCCTTATCTCCCTCTACTGTATTTCTAAAGAAGAAAGATGATTTGAAATTTAGTGGTCGAGACCTGATCGTGGAATTACACAACCATCGAATCATTCCCATCTTGTATGGCGACATACTTTTTGCCCCTCCGGGTGACTTTCAAATTCTATCAGGGGATACCATCATAACCAAACTTTGCCAGATCTTTGGACCAGATTCCATTCAAAAGGTCATTTTCACAACCGATGAAGATGGAATATATCAAAAGAATTCATCAAATGACGATTTCAATTTGATTACGCAGATAACCGCCAAGGAATTCCTAAAAATAAACTTTGAATCCTTTGAGGAAGAAGAAGCAATTAGTGATGTCACGGGCGGCATGGGTGGAAAATTCAAGGAAATTCGAGAAATTGTTAAGTTGGGTATCTTTGTTGAAATATTGAACGGACAAAGTCCAAATTTTCTTTACCAAGCACTGAAGAATCAAGCAAAAAAATCAACAATTATTAAACCTACTTAGAATTTAAGCGCCTTTTCTACGATTCCGGCGCACGTATTCTTTCAGATCTTCAAGTAACATCATTTCATTATAATCGGGCCATAAATCTGTTCGAAAACGAAATTCTGCATAAGATGCATCCCAGAGAAGAAATCCCGAAATTCGGGCACCATCTTCCATCCCTGTTCTAATTAAATAATCTAATTCTGGGAAATCCTTCGTATAAAGTGATTTTTTAATAGTGTCTTTTGATATATCTTCTACTTTATAGCCTTGCCGTACTATATCTTTTACTGCATCCAGCAACTCTTCTTGTCCGTCGTAATTGATGCATATATTAATAAAAAGATTACTGTATTGTTTTGTAGCTTCATTAACTTTCTCTATAGATTGTTGGATTTCAAAAGGTAGTTCGCTTATTCTCCCAATGACCTTGATTCGAACCTTTTTTTCATGAACCAAGGGTTCCTCAGAAATATCTTGGACACCTTGTATTAGAAGATTGAATAAATAAGAGATTTCCCTTTCAGATCGCTTTTTAACGTTTTCTGTAGAAAGGGCAAAAATACTCAGATATTGAATGCCAATTTCGAAGAAAATATTCAATATTTCCCTTAATGTATTATATCCTGCCTTGTGCCCCTTTAAAGTATTCTTAATACCTTGACGCTTAACCCATCTTCGATTTCCATCAAGGACAATCCCAACATGTTTTGGTAACCGGGCATTATAACGGTTTTTTAATTCTTTAATTGTCCCAATGTTAGCCAATTCGTCCATAGTGTCAAGTTATTTGAAGTTAGTATTTCATAAAAAGTGAATGGATACATATTTTATCGGAAAAAAAATATACTACTAAGTGTTTTGCTTAGGTATGAAAAAGAATTATCAATTTCTAATTCTTGGAAGTTTTATTCTTGGAACAATTGGAATCATATTGTCATTGTATCTTACGTCAACCATATCAATTCCTACAAATCCACTAGATATCGGACTTTGGATTGGATTCATTATATTCTGGGGTGCAATGATAAACGAGGGAGTGCTTTGGATAAAAAATGGGAAACGATCGGATTTATCAGACCTCGTTGCCATAATATTTCTCTTTCTCACGGTGTTTTTAATTACGCGAGATGTTATGCTATCTTTTGTTGGTGCGTTCTCAATCTATCTGCTTTTTGGCATTGAAGAGTTAAAAGAATACGAAATCCTAAATAAAGTCGTTTTAATCTCCGTAATCACCTATAATTTCATTTTTATCGTTGGCATTTTGGACCAAGTATTCCAAAAGGATGGATATTGGCAGGATATTGCATTTTCTCTAAGCTTTTGGCTTATGCTCATCTTGGGATTTGCATTCTTCGGTCGCAAATATATAATCGTGTTCAGGTTTATGAGCGTTCAATATTTAAGCCTACTCCTCTATGTCGTGGCTTGGCTAGTTATCGTTATGTTAGAAAATTATTTCTCAATCGCATTTGATGAATTCATTTATATTGCATTAATCATAACAAATTTAATCATATACGCCCTAAGTGGCCCATTAATCAATGTTTTGATGGGTTATCGAAAAGAAGAAGACCCCGAATTAACTCAGCTCGTTCGTGAGGTGGCAGAGAAAGTTGGTATGAATCCAAATAAAATTCAGGTACGCTATGGAAAATACCCAATAATCAACGCAATGGCCTACGGAGCATTTTGGAACATGAATATGGCTATAATCGCCCCAGATAAGGAATCTATTCCAAAAGACGAATTGAAGGGAATTGTAGCACATGAATTAGGGCACTTGAAACAAAAGCATACTTTAATACTCACATTGATATCGTCGATTGAAATCCTCATTTTTATGGTTCTAAAATGGCCTGTAACTATGTACGATTTTGTTTTTGACCCAGAAGGTCAACCGTTTGATATGTGGGTCTTTATTTTAATTAGCTTTGTAGTTTCCATTTTTCTGTATATTATTGTAAGGGACCTAGAAGGGCATGCAGATAAAATTTCAAGAGATTCAGGGTATGCAGAGAATATCTCCAAAGGATTGTATAATTTAGAATCGTTTTATGCAACAAGCCATGAAATTGGTTTGGATGCCACATTATTAAGTGAAGAAAAAACAACCGAAAACAATCAAATGTTGAATTATTACTCAACATCCCAATATCTGAATAAAATGGTTGTTGATCCATCCCGGGGAATTTTATTATCCAATTTTATTAATTCACACCCTCCCTCATTTCATAGAATTATGTTATTACTAAACGAAGAACAAATCTCACCTATCCAAGAAGCATTTATGCCTCTGGTTTTCTTAAATAAGAAAAAATCACGCCAATTTCTGCTTCGATCTAATGATGCAAGAGAAAAATATCTCCAGATTGTCAATCTAAAAATCAAGGAAAAATTCAAAGTTCAGAATTCTCAAGAATTCCACCAGAAACTCAAGCAATTAGAATTCCATCAACATAAAGTCGGAAAAACCTTTGCATACCTAAACAGAATTACAGGGGAAAGGCATTTTGGTAACCTTGCATCCATTTCATATTCTGATAACATTGCAGAATCACTTGTCTATCATATAAAATCTGCTGATGAAAAGCATTCAAATCAGGAAATATTGATCAACCCATCTATTCATAAGGAAGTCCAATTATTCTTAAATTCACACTACAAATTCCGAAAAGAAGGTGTACTTTTACTGGAAAAGATTGATTTGAATGGGCTTTATAAACATCCAATGAAAAAAGGACGCTATGAAAAAGATTACTATCAATATATAAACAAAGGAATTCTGGTTTTTAGGGATAAGAACGAGAAAATAATCGAGAAACCTATATTCGACACCAAATTACCCATAGCTTTCGATTTAATCAATGCTCTCGCAAAGCAACCGATTTTTCTGAAAACTTCAGGAACTTATGAGGTTGATCATATCAAAAGTATTTCAGTTTCAAAGGAACAGCCTAAAATTCATATTGAGCTGACTAAAACTCATGAAGTGGATGAAATTCAAGAAGAATCTGAAGAAATTGCAACAGAGATCACGTCTGAAAATTACACTGTGAAATTCGGAAAACTTTACTTCCCTATTCATTTTGATGAAGAAACTTTCTCATATGAGAAGAAATTTCTTAATTATTTGAAAAAGAACGATATCAGAGCCTATTTTATCTTGAAAAAGGCCGTCAACAGTGAAATCGATGGAAAAATTTTAGATTACACCGTAGATGAAGATAATGATCAAAAAGTTATTGAAATTTCGGTGCGATCTATCTTTAATGAAACCGAAACAATCGAATTTAAGAAAATAGATGGAATTTTCATCAATCGACCATCTATTACTCTCCAAAATAATAATGATATAAGTGGTTTCACAAAAGTTATTAATAAAATCCAACATATTCGCCATCCTGAGCGAATTTTCAAGTGATATTATGAATAAACCGAAAAAGATTACAGGAAATAGTAAGATAAAGGGAATCATCCAGTTACTGCGGGTACAACAATACTATAAAAATTTAATAATCTTTGTAGGGTTGTTTTTTGCGGGAGAACTGGGTAATTTTTCCCTCTATCCCCAATTATTAATTGGTTTCTTGGTGCTTTCGATGACATCTTCAGTTATTTACATTTTGAATGATCTTCGAGATAGAGAGGCCGATAAATTACACCCTGAAAAGAAAAAAACGCGCCCCCTAGCAAGTGGTTTGATTTCCCCCTTAATTGCCTGGATTATTGCTTTAATTCTCTTCGGTCTTGTTCTAACTGCGATTATCTATTATAGAAATCTATTTTCAGTGATGATTTCACTAGTATTACTAAATGGTATCATCTACAATTATATTTTGAAGGATATTGCATTTGCCGATGTTATTTGCCTGAGTACCATGTATATTTGGCGAGCACTGGCCGGATGTGCAATCATCGATGTCTCAATTTCTTCTTGGTTGACAATAACAGTCTTTTTAACAGCTCTTTTTCTGGCCACGGGTAAAAGAATCGCGGATTTAAGCCTTTTGGGAGAAAAAGATGCAAATAATCACAAGAAGGTATATGACGATTATACACCCGATCTGTTAGACAAATTCCTTACCGTAATTGCGACCAGTTTATTTTTAACATATACCCTTTATTGTATTTTAGGCCCTTTAGAAAAAGATTCATTCGCTGCAAAGGGTCAAGGTATTTTAACCTATAGCATTCCGTTCGCACTATTCTTAATATTTCGCTTTATTTACATTGTAAAGCAAAAACCAGCGTTAGCTCGGAAAGCCCATAAATTAGTGTTAGATAAAAGTTTTGTCGTCGGAGGAATCCTCCTCGCAAGCTTCGTTTTAGGGGTGCTCTATTTGAATATGGATAGTAGTTTTTTAAATAAATAAAAAAAGGAGAAGAAAATTATGAATAGGAAAGAATTTGGCAAAGTATACCTAACAAAAGTGAGTCCACAAACCATTTTAGACGATTATGCAAAATTGATGGATTTGATGAACTATGATAAATTTTTCTCACCTGCTGAGAAAGTTTTGGTTAAATTGAACCTCTCCTGGAGTAAGTTTTTCCCGGCATGTTCTTCCCCACCTTGGCAAGTAGAAGGAGTGTTAAAAAAGCTAAAGCAAGATGGATTTCCAGGAAAAAACATTTTTACTTGCGAAAATCGAACGGTGGTTACTAATATCGCCAAAGGTTTAAGCGGAAACCGATGGGAACCCATAATTTCCAAATATAATGCTTTTTTTGTGCCCTTAACCCGAGTTAAATTTACTCCCTTCCACTCCAAAATTCCACTCAAGGTGTTAGATTCCAAAATATTTCCTGATGGTTTCTCAATCCCGCAATTATATATTGGGAAGAACATGATTCATCTCCCCACCTTCAAAACTCATGGGCATACAGGAGCCCATGGTGGAGATTTTAATAAGAATAATCCCGAATCCGTAGGGGGAATTACTTGTTCAATTAAAAATTCCTTTGGTGGCTTACTCACTACACGTCGTCATTTTGCCCACCAATATATGAGCGAAGTTCTACATGATTTAATGGCGATTCAAAAACAAATTCATCCGAATATCATGGCTTTGGTGGATGGTACCGTCGCAGGCGATGGAGCGGGGCCCCGTTGTATGGTTCCCAAAATTAAAAATTACATCATGGGAGGTTATGATCAAGTGGCAGTTGACGCAATGGCTGCAAAAATGATGGGTTTTGACCCCATGAAACTACCCTTTATCAAAATGTGTCATGATGCAGGGTTGGGGATTGGAGACCCCGATCAGATCGAAATCATTGGTCCTGAAGATGTCAAGGATGAAAATTGGCACTTTAAGGTAAATCGAAGCTTGGTTGTTTGGGGTGATCAACAAGTCCGAAAGGGTAAGTTAAAGTTCCTGGAGCCCTTGATGCATACCTTCCTCTTCCAGTTGGGACCAGTTATGCTTTCTGCCATATATCATGATCTATTCTGGTATAATCTGGTTGGAAAACCGCGGATTAAAAAATATATGAAAACCGAATGGGGGCAGCTTTTCCAGCAATATCCCACCAAAAATCCCAGAAATATAAAATTAAACCATCTATTTAAAGAAGACTAATTCTCCGGAGCGTCTGCCAATAATCATGGCCGCTCTTTCATGTTTTGACTCGGTTTTTCGATTTCCCAGATGGTATTTTCTAGTAGTAAAGGACTCATTAATTATCATACACTCGACATTGCTTTCCTTAATTTCATAGTTGCGAATATGTTCTATAAATTTCCTGGTCAATTTCATTACGCCATTTCCAATTTTAATGATTGTCCTGTGTTTTGGAAAAATTTCGAACATAGATTGAAGAAATTTTTTAAGTTGATAGAAATTGAGGATCTCCCTACTATAGATAAAAATGCCATCTAAAAATACTGCAATCCCAGTTAATTTTGTACCTGGATCGATTGCGATGGTTAGAGTGCTGAAATATTGCATGGATTTTAAGAATTGCCAGGTTTTCACCAGAATTTGTTCGGGAGTTTCTTGTTCTGGGGATATTATGAGTAATGGTGTATTTATTGAAAGAATTTCAGGGTATTTAGCAATATCTTGAGAAGTAGTAATTAATACGCGTCCATCTTGGTTGATATTCAGCACATCATCCAACGCAACAAAGGGTATTCCCTCTGATCGAAATTTCTTGGTTATCAAGTAGAACAATTTCGCATTATGCGTATAGATGCAGACTTCGGTCATGGGTACCCTTTCCAATAGATATTAATATAACGTTCTTAATATAAGTATTAAAAACTTAGTAGGAATTAAATTTAAGCATATAAGCGGGAAATGTCGAAATATGTCTGAGAACAAGAATACTAACTCCAAATCCCAATCGGCTTCACAGCAATCTTTTCTACAATTGGATCAACTTTTCACTCAGTTAACTAAGAATTCTTTGATTTCGATGATTTGGGGGGAGACCGGAATCGGGAAATCGTCCATCGCCATTCAAACCGCAAAATATGTGATGCAGAAAAAGAAACAAAAAGTCTTCTTTTTGCATACCAAGCAAAGTCCTGAATTTATGTTAATAAACCGAATATTGGGTATTACTGAGCAAAATCAAGATGAATACCCATTGATCTTTTTTCATGAAAAACGTTTAAAATCTCAACAACAATGTGTTTTCAACTGGTTACTCCAAATTCAGCAAGCTACACAAGTATCAAAAACCAAACCCGTTGGTTTGATTATAATCGATGAGATTATGAGCGCATATCTTATTGAAATGAGAAAAGTAGAAACGAATGAAAAAATAAATCGGCTAATGACGAGTATATTGAGTACTTTAAAAAACATAAGCGTAAATTATGAGATTCCGATAATTTTGATAAATACTTTTAGCGTGAAGGAAGACGCGCAAAATAGCATCTTTGTAGCGACCCCCCACGGAGGTAAATTATTTGATTTCTGGGTCGATTTTGAACTTAAAATGACCCGATCCTCGACTCTAAGACTCATCACTTTCGAAGTCACTAAAGATAAGCAAAATGAACATTTATCTCACAAATGGAAATGGACATTGGGCGCAAAAGGTTTCTAAATCCAGTATTGGGGAGATTATTCTTTAAACAATTCCTTTATTCTATTCTTTTGTGAGAGCATGCAGTATTCGAGAGAGGGATGGAATATCTATATTCGATTTGATGGCATGGGGTTCTATATGTGTTCGAGAATAATTAAATCCCTCTGCAATAATCGCTCTTTCAATCTTCTCCATGCTAGAAACCGATATCTGAAGACGATCGCATATTTTATGGATATTAAAATAGCCCAGAGGCATTTGATTTTCATGGGGTAGATAATTCAAGGTTTTTACAATGCGCTTTTTTGAAGGAATCGTTTGTTTAGTGCAATTTTCAGCGATCTCAGAGCACTTAAGAACGAAATCATTTTCATGTAACTTCCCAATCCACAAAGGACCCCCAAATTTTACTTTGCTGTGACAGAGTGGACACTGGGAATTGGCATCAAAAATATTTAGATGAATGGAATCCCGCCAATCACAGTGAGGACACCACAAGATATACCCGAAATTTTTAAAATTGCTTGTAATTCCCTCTTTTCCCTTTCTGATACGGACAAAAACTCGAACATAATGATCAAAACTGAGTGCCATGACGGGTTCAATATATCGCATCCAGGGGTGCGCTTGTTTTGCTATGTAGTGGAGTAAAATGCGGAGCCCCACCTCTTTGCAAAAACTGGATCGTAAAGCTGTCACGTTATATTTTCGAAGACAGGCCGAAGGTCGTACTCCAAAAAGAACAGGAGTATCTGTCGCAGTAACTCCCAAAAGGCCTCCATTAGATACCGACCGGACAGCATTGGGAATGAAATAATTGGGGGTCCCGAAGGGATCCAAGTCAATAATGTGGGAAAAACGATGTGAAGTTCCCCATTCTGACATTAGAAGATTACAATCTTTATTCGTAGTTTCAATTTGGGTACTGATCGAATTCAATTCCATATTTTTTCGAATGAGGCTTAGAGCTAAGGGACTTAAATCATTCGCGAAAATTTCGTGGGGTTTTGTCAAAAAAAGGGTCAACCGGAGAGAGCGAATACCCGATGCTGCCATTGAATCCAGGATTTTCAAAGGAACCTCGGGATGATTGGCCATGTGTTCTTCCTGATAAGCTTTATAGGCAATCAAAGTTATGGAACGGTTTAGTTCTTGAATTGGATTGTAAAATACGGGCATTGACTTGGTAAGCATGGATCCACCATCCGAAAAATCATCCGGGGAGTAAGTGTAGAGTTTTAGATCCCCTTCTTGGACCACGGATAATTTCTTTATTATCTCATCAATATCCAATTCCATATCTGGTTCCATATCTGGTTGCATGAGAACTATAAATTTGCATTGGCAAAAAATTTAGATGATGGAGATATAAAATTATTGATTAAGAAAAATGGGAAACAAAAAAGGCCCATGGTTGGCGAAACAAAGATCCGATAAATATTATCGTAAAAGTAAGAACGAACATCATCGAGCACGATCTTATTATAAACTTGAACAAATTGATAAAAAATATAACGTACTGACAGTCCGTGGGCGATTTCCAAAATCAGTCTTGGATTTGGGTGCAGCCCCAGGAGCATGGTTGGAATACATCAAGGACCAGTATGAAAAACATCCTAAAAACGGTAAACCATCTAAGCCATCATATGTGGGGATCGACTTACGTTCCATCCGCCCTTTTGAAGATGCACCTTTTGTATCGTCTCACAGGTATGATATTTTCAAACCAGATTGTCATCAATTTATAGCAGACAATGGACCTTGGGATGTAATTTTATCCGATTTGGCCCCAAAGACAGCAGGAGATTTTCGTGATATAGCCATTCAGGAAGATATGGTCAAACAAGTGACTACGACTCTTAAACATCTTAAAAATGAAGGAAATATTGTGGTTAAAATCTTTCAAAGTGAACAAACAAACTCATTTGTGAAAAATTGGAAAGAAAAATTCAGACTCATTAAGCGTATTAAGCCCGAAGCATCTCGTCCTAAAAGTCGGGAACTGTATGTTGTAGGATTGGGGTATTTAAGATAATTTCACCACTAAATCTATTTTTTCTTCGATTTCTTGGATTCATAATCTTGGTGGAAAGGATTACCCGTATAAGTTTCCCCGGTGATAGAGGTTACCAGCCAATCCGTTAGGTAGGGACAGTTCTTTGGATTGTAGTGTTCCTGTCCAGCGTTGCATTTTTTCATGTATGGACAGATGAAACACGAGAGGTCGCCCATTGTATTCCAAACCAATTTGTTTGTTTTAGCCGTTTTGGCAGGTTTTATTCCATAATCATCAATTTTAGTGAGTTCTGTTATCCATTTTGATTTATACATGACGATTTTAGTGTGAATTTTTGGAGGACTTTTATTTTCCAAACGTTTAATGGATTTTTCGATATCATCTTCTGAAAATTGAAATTTTTCTATGATTTGGTCAATTACAAGTGAGTTATTGGGCGAATTTGTTAATGCAATAAGAATCTCTTTATCTATAGTCGAATAGTTCAATTTTTTAGCCGTAGTGGTCTTTGTCGTAGACTGAGTTGACTTAGCGCTCTTCGAAGATTTTTTGATCGTTTTTTTGGTTGTGGATTTTTTTTTAGAGATTTTTTTCGAAGCCGAAGACTTTTTGGTTGCTTTTTTTTTAGCAGAAGTGGATTTAGTTGACTTGGCGCTTTTTGTAGATTTTTTCGCCTTTTTTTTTGCCACAGTCTTCTTTGCAGCAGTCTTCTTTGCTGTTGTTTTTTTCTTCGCTTTCGAAGATTTCTTTTTCGCCACCATTATATATTTAAAAAACTCCATTAGATTTTAGTTTTTAGGATTTTCATGGGAAAAATGGAATTCAAGAGCCAGTGCCAAAATTGAAAAAAATTATTATTCGGGGGAAAAAATTATTATTTGTGACAAATTCTGGAAATACTCGGGTTTTGGATGAATCTCTCTCTCCCTCAGAATTGGAGATATTTCAAAATAAGGAATTTCGGAAAATTCTTACACCGAACGAATTTCGTCACCTTGAATCTCATAGTCCCAAAAATACCATCCCCCAAAGAGTTGCACAAAATTTTCTCAGCCAAACTCATCACATTTCCCGCTTCATTGCAGACCAACAAACTCAGATTGCCAATCAGTGGTATCTCCCATCGGGTATAGGGATGCTCGATCAATTTTTTTCCAGATCCCATATTCCACCCCACGAAATACCTTCCCACGAATTACCTTCCCACGGATTGCCCTCCCAAAGCTTGACTCTATTTTATGGTAAAGCCCGATCAGGCAAATCCCAGATATGCCATCAACTCCCCGTGGAACTATTTAAACTCTCACCGGTTCCACCAGGAAAAAATATCATTTTTATTGATACCGAAAACACTTTTCGCCCAAGTCGAATTAAGGAAATCGCTACCACTCAAAAATTATTGGATGAATCCATTCTAAGTAATATAATCGCAGTGGGCACTCCAAATTATGCCAGTTTTAATCTAACCATGACAAAAATCCCAGAGTTACTTTCTACCCATCCAATTGAGTTGCTCATTATTGATTCCTTAACCAATGTTTATCGGGTTGAAATTGCCCAAAACCCCGAGAATGTAAACTCAATTATTGCCAATTTAGCGAGAAATCTAAAGAAATTAACCCAATGGGCGAATAACTATAATCTGGTTGTTTGTTTGACTTCCCAAGTCACTTCAACATTCGATAAGACCTACTTCTTCGATGTAATCCCTGTTTTATCGACCACCTTAAATCGGTATATTAAAAATTGGATTTTATTAGGAGAGGGTGATCAAGAAGCAAATCTTATTGGTTTACACGGATTGCGTTATGCACATTTAGTAAATAGCGAAAATGTGCAAGAAGAAATTATCAAGTTCGAAATTTCCCCCTCTGGTGTTAAAGATTTTTTTGGGTAATAATCTGATTTTGATTTTGGTGTTCTGGAATTCCAATGCTGCTTGTCTGCCCTATTTAATCTCTCCAATCCAAATATCGATCAACTCAATGATCGACAAATTTTTTATTAAAAAACAGTTTTCAATCTTTATATGAGTTCCTCGATTCAGGAAAAGTTTGGGCGAAAAATGCCATGGTTATTCGGTAAGTCCATCCGCATTCCGAAAGTAAATTATCCGGTTTATCGGGAAGGGCAAATGACTCTCCCCACTCCCGGTCGTTCCCTAATTCTTCTCGCCACGTATATTTTCCTTTTCTGGCTTATGGCTGGAGGAATCTACCTTAATATTCGTGATTCTATCGCCCTTGGTCAAGATGCTAGTCAAAATGTTATGTGGTTATACCCCTCAACGAGTGAAGCATTCATTATTGAATCGATTGTAGCAGCAGTCTTGATGTTTATCGGCGGAACGGGTTTCATTATTCTATACCAAAGCACTAAACATGCCTATAACTACTCTTACGCGGTAAAGCTCCTTATAATTGGGATAACAGCGGTAGTGGCCGGCTTCAGTTTATTGCAATATATGATTGCGGTAAAGACGGGCACGTTTAAAACCTAAAATTTACAGAATATAATTAAAACACAATTCTAAAATCTTTTTTTCTCAACCTTTTCACTTTTCAATTTTTACTTGGCAATGATCATTATTTTATAGATCAAATAACTTATTAATGATTTGCTTCGACATAAATCACTTAATACTGCCCCCACATTTTTTATCTCTCTCTTCAACTATTTGAATAATTGTGTTTCCCCTCAAAGTGGGAAGATTCCCCGTTGATCGTAATTAGGTTCTTTGATTTAAACAGAAGATTTAAGTCTCCGTGTTTTCATTAGTTTAATATGGATAATTCGGAGAATTCATCCATTAGAACGGAAATCAAAGAAATTTCCGATGCTGAGTTTCCACCCGATCAATGTCCCCATTGTGGAAGCGATAACTTCACGCGAGCCAGTTATTACATTCGAATTGTGCAAGATCTTGGCCAACCAGGAATTAAACGGGAAATTCGCTATGAATCAGTAGTTTGGAAGTGCAATAAGTGCAAAACTCATTTCACAGTCCATAATCGTGAAGTTACTAAAGGAAAAACCTATAGTCCTGGAGTAATCCAATATGTTATTCATCGAGTATTACAAAAAGGTGATTCAAATCGCCGCGTGTTAGATGATTTAAAAGAATTACATAATGTAGACATAAGTATTGGCACAATCAATGCATGGGTTAATGATGCTGCAAAAACAAATGAATTACCCACAGATTTTACAAGTTATGAGCCGCCTGATGATTATTCAGGTGCAATGAGTGTGGATGGTACTTTCCGAGTTGTGAAGCAAAAAAAAAACAAGACGCAAGGAAAAGAAAACGAGCCGCTTTGGTTGCGGTTGACACATTTACCGGACGGCCGCTTGGTGGCATATTGGCGACCGGTGAAAACGAAGAAGAAGTGAGTCGATTTCTTCATCAGATGCAGAATTTTCTTGGCAAACCACCTCGTTGCGTTACAATTGATCATTCTCCCAGCCTTAAAGCTTCTGCACAAGCAGTTTTCCCGCACACCATCATTGGATATGACTATTTCCACACATCTAAAATTCTGAATCGAGCTTTTCGTAAAGAAATAATGCGTTTGCAGCGAATTCAATATAACGATCCAATAAAAAAATTTAAAAATGCGAGTCGGAAATCATTAGCAATTGAAAGGAAAAAAGCAAAAATGTCGACGTTTTCTTCAACTGACACGTATCTCCAAGGTGCTTGGGTAGTTCTCCGTGAGTTACACAAGATTAATAATGTAAAATCATTCAAAGATTTCATAATTACTTGGAAGGACGCATTATATCATATAGAACAATCAAAATGGCAAGATTCAAGAGAATTTCTCGTTCAATGTAGAAAAATACCACCTTTATGTGGTCTATCTTCTAAAAATTACTCAAGAATATCAATTCAAATGTGGAAATTGTGGCGAAAGTTTTTGAGGAATAAACGTAATGTGGTAGAACAAGAAAAAAGTAACTTTGTCAAAGCAAAATACTCCGTTTTACGCAATCCAGTCAATATGTCCAGAAAAGAACATAAAGAGTTAAGTAAATACCTGAAACTCTATCCTTGGATGCGTTCTATACGTGAAGCAGTTCGGAAATTTCATTATCAATTTAGAGCACCTCGATCCAGTTGGAGAAATCTCAAATTTCTTGAAAAGGTCGTTCAAGAGGATTCTCACGAAGAACTAAAAGGTGTTGTCAAATCGTTTGTGAATAATTACAAAACAATTTTTGCTTATCGGCAAGTATGGGCACAATATCCTGATTTGGAGAATTGCATTGGAATTCGATCAAATCGTGAAGAAGTCAACAGAAGAATCAACTTGGTTGCTCGGAATCAATATGGATTTAGAACTTTACAAAATACCAGATCACGCTTAGCTGGTATTTTGAAATGTCCAGTTATTATCTCAAAGGCACTAATGAAGAGAGAAATGACAGATCTATAAAACAATGATCATTGCCTATTATT
>JABCSI010000218.1 GCA_018238965.1 Promethearchaeota archaeon | reverse complement strand
TGGGAATACTAGCAATCATATTGTTTGGTATTTTTTCTGTTTAACCATACTTTTTTTCTAACTAAATTTACCAATGGAAGATTTTGATTCCATTACAATACATAATCCACGAAATCAATTCTAAAAATTTACCTTTTAGGTAATTTTGTTATAGAATGGGATGCTATGAAGATATGTCTCTTGGAAAGTTGGGAATTATTTAAGAAAAGAAAGAAATAAAAAAAATAGAACTAAAAAATTCGAGAATTACTATAATGGGTGCTTCTTCTTATACACTACTACTCCACCGACAACTGCAATAATCAGCACCCCACCTCCAATTGATGTGGGCAAGACCCATGAGGGTACTCCTGTATCGATAGACGATTCAACTAAAGTCAGATTTGGGGTTAACAGTTGAACTCCGTAACTTGCAATATTCAAGCGAAAATCTACATTTTCCGAGACATTATCCGCTTGAGCGATAAATACAAGTTTAAAGCTGGAAGGAGCAATTCCCATTTCCGCAGTATCATTACTATTGCTATCAAATAGGGGATAGACATTTGATTCTACCGGTCCACTATTATCCGTCCAAACATTATCGAACAATAGAGTTGCTGTAACGGAATCGGCTGTGTTATCACTCTGGCAGATGAATTGATACCAATCGTACATTTCACCATCCACCGATAGAACCACACCGTCATAATTGGATTCATTGAAGGATCCGGAATAGCCGTACGTATCATAAGAGGTATAGTTAAATAAAGTGAGATTGGCTGGAGTGGATCCAATGGAAGAATAATCCACATGGAGGTAGTGATCCACATCATCAAAGGTTGCGATACGAAAGTTTATAGCTTGAGTGATAGGGACATCATCTAGTAATAGAGCATCATATTCATTAACCGAATATGGCCAAAAAGATATAATTGCATCTCCGGTTCCATAAAGATCATGATTATATTGTAATTCAGCAAATTCTGTAAAACTTGTAACTCCCAATGTATGATCCTTTGTTGTTCCTACTTGGTAATAGGTTCTATTATCAAATTTTGATACCAAATTAATTTCGGATTTCATTTCTACTGTCAAATCAACATAACGGTACATTTCTACAGGTGGAGCTGAGGCAGAATATCCAGAAATTGCAGGAATCGATGTTGGCGTGGGATCATCACAGTAAAGACGTAACCAATACATGTCTTTATTGACATTCGGCATGTCGCCACCACCCCCACCACTCCCATCTGGATCATTTGTCGTACCTAAAGGACCGAATGGAAAATCAAAAGAAATGATTCCCGATTGACTCAAAGTATTACCGGTTGCATTCGTACCGTCAGATAATATGCCAAGAACCTCCCAATCATCATTATTATCAAAATATTGCCATGTAAAATCCATGGTTGAAGCAAAATTGTGGAGATCAAATTCAATTTTATTAAACTGACGCACTGCCCCAAAATAGGGGGGATGACTACTTGCATCCCCATCAATGAACAAATCCAGTGCATTAGGATTATATGTCTGATTGACATAATCGGATCCATTCCATAACCAGACTTGCATCTCCGATGTTGGAAGCACTCGATTAAATATTTGCGGATTATCGGCAGGATATAGACTTATATTATAACCAAAACCAACAGAATCATCATATGAGAAGGGAGCGGTTGAGGGATACATTACGGAATATGTGTCCGTTTCGTAGTAATTTGACATCTGAATTGGAGATGTATCGGATTTCAGCAACACTTCGTCAAGCTTTGTGTGAGATTTATGTGCCACTTCAGTCCGCGAAAGAATCTCGGATTGAAATTCAATCACATCTATTTGAAGAGTTGAGGTGCTATGAATAAAGAGTTGATATATTCCCGGAACGAGATCATAAGAATAATCATTGGAACTTCCACTAAATAGGCGATATATCGGAGTGAAACCGGTATCATTCCGAACAAGGAAGAAATCGCTATCAGGATCATATACATCATCTAGAATCGGCCCACCTTGATGAATACTATAATTCATATGCACAGAAGTAGGTTCGGTCACATTGAATTCAATTATGGCACTTTGAACAACTGGATCTACAGTAAACACTTCATTCGTTCCTAGTTCATAGGAGTAAGTCGGAACACCCTCATCATATACTCCAAATTTGTAATAGAGAGGTTCGTTAGTAACAGCGGATGGTTGCCAATCGAAATAGTTATTATGGAGAACAGCAATATAGGCGGTTCCGGAATAACTAAAACGTTGGAAATTGTCATTACCGGCAGTATCAGGTAGACCGGAGAAAGAATAACCCGTAGGGGTTGGTGAGATTAATTTAATTATCGGATCTCCCCACACTTGAGCAAAATTGAGCCTTAAATAATCTCCTGCGGATACCGGAAAAGAATAATACTGGATGGGAAAATACGCAGCACTGCCTTGTAAGTAGGCTGGATCAATATCTTCATAGTCTGCATCACTATATATTATTCTTTCACCAAACTCAATTTCAGAAGTCAATGGAATTGCCTTCAATTCAAAAGAAATATATCTCGTATTGGCTTTAAAGAACATACGATAACTTCCTGCAACATCACCTTGGAAGGCTAAAAATTTTCGACTTGGAACGCCATCATCTGAAACCGAAGGGAGATCCTCATCAACAACGTCAATTTCGTATCCAGTAGAAGAAATTAAGTGAATAGGGGCAAGAATAGTTTCGGAATCATAAAATAGAACATATAAACCTGGAGTTTTGGCAATTAATTCTAATTCTAAATACTCAGAAGCCACCAAAGTATCAAATTCAGTTGGAACTCCTGGACTCAATGCACCTAAGGGTGCGGAGGAAAGCGATACATTATAAGATGCGGATTCCCCGCTTTCAAGATCAGGACTAGATATATGTAACCATTCAACATCCCATGGATTTGCAACAGGATTAACCCAAGGATCTAAAGTCCCCAAAGAAGTCGGATATCCTTGCTCGTTTATTGTATCAAATTCTTTACCGGCTATAGTTGCGTTTTCATAATCAACAAAAGTAAATTCCCCAGGCTGATCCCCTTCTATGTGAATGTTAAATGGAAAATTTTGTTCAGGTAACATTGCAATTTTGGAAAAAGCGGGATATTCATCATCAAAAGTTGTGGATACACTTTTATTTATGATATTGGATAGGGTTTCAGTAGGCAGAGCAACACCCGGTCCGATCAAAAGAGAAATGGTGTATAACACAAGAGCACATGTTATTAGTGTTTTTTTCTTCATAATTCTACATCTCTTAAATACAATCTTTTTAAGATCGATGATATCTCTTAGATTTTGAAAATATAAATTTTTGGTTGACTTTCAATTTATTGAACAAAGTTAATATCTCGAGCTTGAATTTGAAGATTTAGGAAAAATGTTGATTTTTTGATTAATTAGACAAATTTAAATAACTTTCTTTCTGGACGGGGGTCCCCTCGTATCTTGGGCACTGTAAGAAGGAAGAAATATTGGATTTGCAAAAGTTTTAAATGAATTAGAACCACATGAAGAAGGAAGATGATGGATAGAACGGCAGAAATGAAAGTGGAAGTGGAAAAAGTAAGTTTTCTTAATAAATACTGGCATTCGATTGAATTTGGCTTTATTTTGTTAATTGGGACAATTATATTGAAAGTTCAAGACGGAGCGGTAGATAAAGCAATTACAAATTTATTTTACGATGCAGGATTGCCCCTAGGTGACCGATTCTTCTTAGAAAATGTGCAGCCTTGGTATTTTCTCAATGAATATAATGATTTCTTCGAATATTTTCTATATGTAACCCTCCTTCCAATGATGATTGTCGGACTTATTTTGTATAAGAAGAAGAGACATCTCTTCAAATATGGTTTCTACGGTTTTGCCTCCGCCTTTGTGGGTGTGCTTATTTTTGTCAATGTCATTTTTAAAGACCTATATGGTCGTCCACGACCCCGGCAGACTTCTCTATGGCCAAATTCTATCGATGCTGATATGTTCGACTTTTATTCGGTTTGGGAACCTGCTTTTCTAAAAGATCCCTCGTTAATAGATGTAGGGAAATCTTTTCCCTCGGGACATGTATCTCTGCTTGCAGTTTTCATCATCTATTATTTTATTTTTATGAATCCGAAGCTTTGGGCAAATTTGGTCTCATTCGGCAAAGAGGAAACAAAAATCAAGATATTTTCTACTTTCAAATGGTTGGGTTTAACCATCAGTATTGTGTTGGGAATTCTCACCGGAATTGGAAGAATCGTAGTCGGGGCACACCATGCTAGCGATGTCCTTTGGGCTTTTGGCATGGTGTATATTGTGAATGCGATCTTGTACCATTGGGTATTCCAAATGCCAAAATATGAGAAGAAATTAATAGACCAGCTAAAGCTTGAATGTTAATATCTCTGGCAAGGCCAAGAAAGCTTTAAATAAATCAATCAAACAATTAGAAATTATGAATTCAGATATTGAACAAGAACGTCCTCCTTTAAGGAGAATTATTTCATTTGACTTTATTCGGGGGGCGGCAATGATTGGCGTGTTTGGCTTCCATCTACTGGCACAAACATATGATGTGGGGGCAAGATTCGATTTAGGGGTAGAAAATCTGCCGATACCCTACATCATCTTAATATTAATCCTAGGGTTCATGGGAAGTCTAGTACCCACTTTCATTTTAATCTCCGCTATTGGCAATACTATGTCAATGAGCAAAAAGTGGACCACATTAACCCAAGGAGGATCTCCAATATCGACGCAACAGGCATATAAAAAAATATTAAGCATGCAATTGATGCGCGGATGTTTTCTTATTGTGTTTGATAAAGTGTGTGAAATCTTCCTCAATGGATGGCTGCTGTTAAGTTTGGTTCCCGAAACCAACGAAGAAATCAGAGACAAGATGTTATCAGAATTGTACCACATGCAGATAATCGGTTTGGTTGGCTGGGGTGTGATCTTAACCAGTGTAGTGTTTCTCAATCTGATGAGAAAAGGCAAATCGAAAAAAACGATTAAGGGTGTCTTAATTGTGCTGGGAATACTGGTACTGGTGCTATCACCGTTGGCCAATTACGTATTTGAAATGATCCCTGGCTTAAAGGGGTATCCCAATAGAACACTAGAGGATCGCGGCTTCTTTCTGAATGCTTTGTTTCTCTTAATATCTCCAATTGCGAATGGGTGGTATCCAATCTTTCCTGCGGTGAGTACATTTTTCTTTGGGGTAGCTTTAGGTTTAGAATTTGCCGATGGAAACTTTTCGAAGAAGTTTTTGAATAAAATTCTCATTGCCAGTGTGGTGTTCTTGATTTTAGGATTGGTTGTATTTTTTGGACTTGAAAATGAAACCTACACAAAATACTTGAATGATATGCTCCTTCCACTTTCGGGCTCATTTGTGTTATTGGTGATCGTGGTATACTTTGTGGAAGTTCGGGGGAAAGGTACGAATTTTGGCCGTAAAACAGTCTTTTTCCGAAGATTTGGAAACATGTCCTTAACAGTGTGGGGAATGCAATGGACGATGACGTTATATCTGAAGTTGGTGCATCGCATATTCTATGGGACTTCCATTGCGTTTATCGACGGCCCACTCTACAATGAAGGAATGTCCGGATGGGAAACTTGGGGCTTATTTTTTGGGGTGCTACCACTCTGGTTCATTTTCTTACGAATATGGGAAATGGGAAATTATGCCGGGTCCTTTGAATGGATGTTTGGGAAACTGGCATCCCGAGGTAAGCGCAAGGGTAAGGGCGCCCAAACGAGCAAGGTACTGCAAAGTTCGAAAAGTAATATATCCTTTGCGCTCCATAATGTGGTTTCGGTTATCGATGAAACAGATGGTCAGCGATATTACAATGGTGGGGAACTGGCTGGTATGTTTTTCTTGCTTTTGATCAATATGTTTGCAGCGGTCGCCCTTCTCTTATTCTAGCCAATTTTTTCACTTTTCCCTTTCTGCTGCTTTTTTCCGCTTTATTAGTGCTCAGAGTATAATTTCATAATCCAAGGTATAGAAGGTGGTTACATCAAAATTTATCTTTTGACTCAAGGGAAAGAGATTCGGTTCAAATACTTGGCAATATGGAGTAGCTTCATCGGAACCCACCACACTAATGAATTCATGGGGCACATTTGCGTTAATTTTGATGCTGATGCCTTCTTTATATTCGATGGCCAGATAGTCCTCTTGGGATAATTCCTTCAGAAATTGTTTTGTTTTTTCTGCCCTCGCTGAAATTTTTTTCCGATTGAGTCTTTTCATCTGTTTAATCGAAAAATTTGGCATTATGGCATACACTTTTCCTGAATTCGTCCCAATTTGGTGCATTTGAATCACCCATTCCGGAAATGGATGCGTTTCCAACACATTGGTTTTATGTTTCTGCACCCGCAAATCCCCAATCATCATTGGTCCTCCGAAATTTACTTCGTCGCGCACCACCCAACCCAAATCCTTTTCTACCATCTCTGTAGAGGGCATTCCAATATCAAATAAATGGCTATAATTATTTCCCGCTTCATTGTAATCCTTTTCAGTAATAATGTTCATCTTATACACTCTTGTATAGATATTATGTAGGGAAATAAAAAATTTTATCAAACGTGTCATCAAAACCTATGTATGCAGATGACTGAAATTGAAAATTCAAATATTCGGAAACCGGTGAAAAAAACACTTCTTCTATTACTTTTATCCGGTATCCTTATATTTTTTGTTGGAACCCTACTCATTGCACTGTATGACCGAGAAATATCTGCCTTTTTTGTCCATTTGGGGGAAACAAACAATGTTGTATATAATTTTTCTGAATTTTGTGATCGCTCGCTATTTGATGGAGATAAATTTGGGGGTCAAGATCTCTCTTATCTTCTCACGATAGTCGTGCTATTATGCTATATGATATCATATATACCAGTTTTAGGAGAAAAATTGAAATTAACTTCTTCTCGAAAATATTTGGGATATTTTCTCAGTAGTGCCTTGATATTGACAATCATTAATCGAGGATTGAAAGCTTTGGTTGCCCGGGTTCGCCCATATGATGTCGCAAAGGATCCCTCCCTATATTCACCCTTGTGGAGTATGGGAAACTATGATTTTTCCCAAGCACTCAGTAAGGGGTCCTTTACATCGGGGCATACCAACGTCGCAGTGTTTCTGATTATTTTCGCATTTATTCTGATAAAAACCCATAAATCATGGATAATTTCCCTAGGTTTTATTGTAACTCTTGGATTTGCCTTTCTAATGGCTATCTCAAGGGTAGTCATGGAAAAACACTATTTGACGGATGGTCTTTATGCGATCATTATTGGGTTGGCAATTATGGGTTGGATCTATTTCTTTTTGTTTAAAATACCCCTCCAAGAATCAGGAGAAAGG
>JABCSI010000217.1 GCA_018238965.1 Promethearchaeota archaeon | reverse complement strand
ACACAATTGATAACATCCATAGCTACCGTTATTGGAGTTCTCATAATGATGTTCTCGATAAGTTGGATACTCGCTTTGGTATCGCTGACAATAATTCCTATTTCCATGCTCTTGTTACGGATTGTCTTGAAGAAATCCCAGAAATATTTCCAACAGCAACAGGCGTATTTGGGACATGTGAACGGACATGTAGAAGAAATGTATGGAGGCCACATTGTTATGAAGGCTTTCAATGGAGAAGAAAGAAGTCTTCAGGAATTTGGAAAATACAATAAGGTTCTATACGGTTCCGCGTGGAAATCCCAGTTTCTCTCAGGCTTGTTAATGCCCATAATGAACTTCATCGGGAATTTAGGGTATGTAGCAGTGGCAATATTAGGAGGTTGGCTGGCAATTCAAGGTGGTATTTCCATTGGAGATATACAAGCCTTCATCCAATATGTGCGCTCCTATACGAGACCCTTGGGGCAATTGGCGAATACGACCAGCTCACTCCAACAAATGGGTGCTGCAGCAGAACGGGTGTTTGAATTCTTGGAAGAGGAAGAGGAAGTTCCGGATGTTGCTAACCCCGCTAAAGTGGAGAAAGGAGAAGGATTGGTTGAGTTCCGAAATGTTAAATTCGGCTATAATCCCGATAAAATCATTATCAAGGATTTCTCAGCCATTGCCCAACCTGGAAAGAAAGTTGCTATTGTGGGACCAACCGGCGCCGGAAAAACCACCATGGTAAAGCTGCTTATGCGATTTTACGATGTGAATGATGGAGCCATCCTGGTGGATGGACACGATATCCGTGAATACACCCGAGAAGGATTGCGGGACAATTTTGGAATGGTCTTGCAGGATACTTGGCTGTATAATGACACTGTTAGGAATAATATTCGATACGGAAAACCCGAGGCTACAGACGAAGAAGTCCTTATAGCAGCCAAAGCCGCACACGTGGACCATTTCATAAATACTCTCCCGGGAGGATATGACATGGTGCTCAATGAGGAAGTCACCAATGTTTCCCAAGGTCAAATGCAATTGTTGACCATCGCCCGAGCGGTACTTGCCAACCCCAAGATACTTATTCTGGATGAAGCCACCAGCTCCGTAGATACTAGGACCGAAATTCTTATCCAAAAAGCAATGGATGATTTGATGAAAAACCGAACCTCCTTCGTGATTGCTCACCGCTTATCTACCATCCGGGATGCGGACCTAATCTTGGTTATGCGTGATGGAGATATCGTGGAACAAGGTACACACGACGAATTGCTTAAACGGGGTGGATTCTATGCAGAATTGCACAACAGCCAATTTGAACCCGAGGAAGAAGAAGCAAAGCCGATGCCCATGGGAATGAAAAAGAGTATGAAGAAAAGTATGGGCAAAGGCATGGGCAAAGGTATGGGAAAAGGCATGGGCAAAGGTATGGGAAAAGGCACGGGCAAAGTTATGGGGCGAGGAATGAGAAAAGATAAGGGAAATGAATAGTCAATAAATTGAATTCGTTAGAACGTTCGATAGCGTGAGTTGTCTATCGAATATTCTTTTTTTCAAAATAATTTTCCTTCTTCTACGATTTTGCTTATGCCACAAGAAAACTATTTACTCCATGAAACAGAAATATTTGTAAGGATCTGAATGAAATAATGAAGGAGATTGCCCAAACCGATTGATTGTGTGTGAAATTTTGTATACTCAGCCACTCCATTACATATTAGATGAAAACTTATTGCCCTATAAATGTATATCATCCCAAATTCATAGCCATTGAGAATAAAGAGAAACTTAAATATTAGATCAGTAGCTTAACAATATTGTGGACACCAATGGTTCAACAAAAATCTTCATTAGAATCAGATTCATCGCAAGCACCTATCAAAATTTCTAAGGCAGATTTCGATCGAGCTTTTCGGAAAGCTAAAGAATTTCAGAGGTTAATTGAACGTGGAAAAAAACCGATTAACATAATGCAGGATATGATAAGGATGATTGAAACCGATAATGGCATTTCTTGAAGATATTATGCAAGTAGGTGAATGCTTTACAAGTGTTAAGCGTGGGTATTGATGTTGGGAGCTCAACATCTCATTTAATATTCTCGCGACTCACACTGAAAAGAGAATATAGTTTTATAAATACAACCAATCGGTTTAAAGTGGTTGACCGTGAAATAGTTTATGAGGGAGAAATTATCTTTACTCCTTTACTCGATAAATCTACCATAGATACTGAAAAACTAATCGAATTTTTCAAGAAAGAATACGAAAAAGCAACTTAAAATTCTCATAGAGGAATTTCATCTTCCGCTTATTGAACCTACAAATAAGATTCGAGCGACGGTGATAGGTGCTGGTGCTTTCTCTTTGACAGTATCCGGATCCACTTGTTATTGGGATGAAACTGTAAAACTTCCTTTGGACAACATCCCAATTGTTCCAATCGAACTGGATTACAATAAATTTTACTTTGACGGCTATCAAGAGTATGTGAAACAAAAAATTGACCTTGCTCTACGTAATTTTAATTTGGTAGAGGGGGAAGATGTATATGCTCTCTATTTCAAGGAACACCTTAATCGCCCAGCCATTGTTCCATTTTCTCAAAGCATTGAACACTCATTTCCAAACTCCATAATTCGGTTTTTTATTTAATTGCATCACAGCAATAATAATAAACTCTTGATCTTTAATATGGTAAATTATTGCATAAGGAAACCGGTTTAAAATACATCTTCTGCATTTTTTTGAAAGTTTGGTCCATGCATTGGGAAATTCTTGGATTCTGTGGATGCTCGAGTAAAATTCTTCTAAAAATTCAACACCCAAAGAATTAATGATATTACAATAATAATCAATGGCATCCTCCAGCTCTTTAATGGCGAAAGGATGAAATTTGTATTTCATTTTTTCAACCTTGCGCGCATTTGCGATATTACTTCTTCCCCATCCACAAGAGAAACCTTACCTGATTGAATGGCTTTTATCCGATTATCCGCTTCTTCTGCCCAAATTTCATCGATTTCTTTTTGAATGGGAACATTTAGACTTTGAATCAGTTTTTCCACTAACTGACTTCTAATATCTGCTGGAAGAGTTAGGATTTCATTTAAAAATTTCTCATTTAATATGGACATCTTTAACCTCTCTATTATATTCATCCTTAATTTAAGAATTAATATTTTCCGATAATATTTTCTCGAACTCGAATTATTTTTTTTAAATCAATTTTTAGAAACAATAACAAGTTTTCTTGGATGAATGCATGTTACAATGGTGGCAGCTCTCATGGAGAGTCGACCTACAAGCCAGATACTTTTCAATAGTGGCAGATCTCGAGGGGAATCGAATCAATCTTATTTAAATTCACCCTTAATCACCGCAGGAAGGATTATTTTAAACACAATCGCAGTTAATTCGGACGATTCGAGCAAATTTTGAGGAAGAATCAACCTGAGATTAGCACCATGATTTTCCCATGCAATAGAAGTGGAGGATTTATCTCCAAGCAATTGAATTGTTGCTCCAGACACCAAATTCAATTCATTGATGATGAATTGGGTCTCTTTGGGAATTCTGAGCAAATGCACGTATAATAGCCCGGGTTTGGTAGTAAATCTGACATTAATGCCAAGATCGGTGGTAGTTGAGGCTTTTTGCCATGGTGTGGTTTCAAAAATCGCTTCCCCATTGACATCTAACCAGTTCCCCAAGGAAGCGAGCCGTTGAATTTGGGGCTCGGGAATAGTTCCATCGGGTTTTGGACCGACGTTAATTAAAAGATTCCCATTCTTGCTCACAATATCAATGAAGCTCCGAATCAACTCTTCCGCGGTGATATAGTGCTCTTCGGTTTCATTTTGATTATAACCGAAAGATTGCCCCAGTCCACGACATGATTCCCATTTAGTGGGAACAATCTCCTCAAGAACTTGATACTCTGGTGTTAGATAATCACCGAAGGCTATCTTCTTTTTGGCAGCCATCCCCTTTCGGAAGAGTGAATTTGCACCCCAGTTTACCAATTGTCTGATACCAGGAATTTTTACTAAGTTTCTCACGAAATTCGAAGATCGATCCCAGCGATCATTGACAACCCCGTCAGGAAAATTGTTATAGTAATAGGCCAAAATTTCCTCCATTTTCCCTTTATGGGGGTAACCAATGTCATTCCAAACAATCGAGGGCTTATATTTATTAATTAGTTCGTACCAGTGTGCATCCGCATAATCGGCGTAATTCTGATCGGTGCATCCTGTATTGATAAATGACACACCGCTATCGATTACATTTTCATCAAATGACCAATCAATGACTCCGGAATAATATATCCCCATTTTCAATCCCTTGGCTTTAACCTTATCGGTCAATTCTCCAATAATATCACGGCTGGCACTATAATTTTCCATGTTGGGATTGGGATTTGGATGATCACTGGGCCACAATAAGAAACCGTCATGATGCTTAGAAGTAATAACCACGTATTTCGCATGAATTTCTTTGAAGAACTCGGCCCAATTGGAAGGAATCCAGCTTTTAATTGACTCATTGAATTCGTCGGCAAATTTTTCATAGGGAAAATCCTTTCCGTAAACTTCCTCATGATGCTTTTGATAAGGACCATCCTTGAATCGAAGACTGTTCAGGTACCATTCCGCATAGGGGTTGTTGAGCATGTGTTCCTGCATTGTGGTGTATTCTTGACCCAGACCCTGTTTTCGAGCAATCGGAGCCCAAGCCGGGACCGAATAGATCCCCCAATGAATGAAAATACCCAATTTTGCATCCATAAACCATTGAGGTGGTCTGTGGGTGCCCAAGGATTCTTTGGTAGGTTCGTATTTTGTTGTTGATTTAGCTGATTTAGCTGATTTTGTTGATTTTGATGATTTTGATGGTGTTGATGCTTCGTCTGTCACTATTATTTCACCGTAGGTATAATGGACCGAAATTCTTGCAAGCTCGGAAATCGGCGCCCTCTAGATCAGTGGTTCCGAAGGAGCGCCACGCACTTGGGCGATTAATATATTCTTCCGGAACGTTATGCATAAAGACTGGAATGCGCAGCATCGATGCAAGGGTAATTAAATCGGCACCAATATGTCCGTACGATATGGCACCATGGTTGGCCCCCCAGTTATTCATTACTTCATAAACATTGCTGAAGGCGCCATTTCCGGTCAATCGGGGAACAAACCAAGTAGTCGGCCAGGTTTCATTGGTTCTTTTATCCAATAAAGTATGGACCTCGCCGGGAAGTTCGGTGCTCCAGCCTTCAGCAATTTGCAAAACCGGACCCAATCCATGGACTAAATTGATGCGTGACATGGTAATGGGCATATTTCCCCGAGTCACGAATTGTGACGAATAACCACCGCCTCTAAAATATTCGTCTACGGCGGCTGGCCACTTAGTATGGGTCAAACAAGCCTCAACCTCAGCTTCTGAAATCTCCCAGAAGGGTTTAATGGCAGGATTTCCATCGATAGATTGCTGCCCGCTCCCATCCAGGCACGAGGATCCGGAGTTGATAAGATGAATAATACCGTCCTTGGCAATACCAGTTAATTCATGGCCGGTGACCCGTTTCACTGCATCCGGACTCCAATAGGTGCGTACATCGGAAAAGATTTGTGCAGTATTGGTAAGCAAATGACCAAAGAGCATGGCAACCCCATTAAGACTGTCATTTTCCGTGGCCATGATGTAGGGTTGGCGGATTCCGTTCCAATCAAAAGAAGTATTTAAAATTGCCTCCATAAAGTCACCGTTGGGCATCCAGTCCGTCCACTGTCGCTGCCCTTGGAACCCTGCGACTATCGCATTATGCCCTAATCCCTCTTCTTGATATCCTATCTTGGTTAAATTTGGATTTCCAATTATTAGATCTCGGCAAATCATGGTCATTTTCACAACATCCTCCCAAATTTTGTCCTTATTTTCCGATGAGCGTTGATTTTCAGGTGGGTTAATGTCGTCACCTTCCTCACAATGCTCCCGAGTCCACATAATTGCCCGATCGAATTCTTCCCTATCGTAGATTTCCAATTTCATCCTTCGGGCAATTTCCGTCATGTCAACGTATTCATTGCGCATCCCGAGATAACTCTGGAAAAATTTCTCATTGACAATGGAGCCTGCAATTCCCATAGAAACACTCCCGAGGGATAGATAGGATTTTCCCTTCATCCAAGCAACGGCTAATCCCGCTTTGGCAAATCTAAGAAGTTTTTCCTTGACATCCTCGGGTAAGTTATTATCCCCTGCATCCAAAACATCCTTTCCATAGATACTGAAGGCGGGGAGTCCCTTTTGCGAATGCCCCGCCAAAACTGCAGCAAGATAAACTGCACCGGGACGTTCTGTTCCATTAAACCCAAACACGGCCTTGGGAATGAGCGGATCCTGATCCATGGTCTCAGATCCGTAACACCAACAAGGAGTTACAGTAATGGAAAGCCCTACACTCTCACGCTTAAACTTTTCGGCGCATTTAGCAGCTTCTGCGACCCCGCCAATGGTAGAATCGGCCATAATGCATTTTACAGGTAATCCATTGGGATGAATCAAATTGGTTTCTAGGAAATCTACAACTGCCTTTGCTAACGAAGATGTCTGCTCTTCTAAAGATTCCCGCACACCATTCATTCTGCCATCAATTGTGGGTCGAATTCCGATGGTAGGAATGGCCCCGTGGAGACGCTTTTTTCCTTGGGATTTTGTTATCATGTTTAGAGTTGGATGAAGATGTATTAAAGCATTTACATAATGTTATATTGAGGTGTGTTAATTAACCGGCACAATCCGAAGATCGATCCCTTTCTCCCTTAGAAATTCTGCACTTTCCGGTTCTATTTTATCGTCGGTAATAATAATATCAATCTCATCAAAATCTACCAAAGTTAATAGGGATTGTTTGAATATTTTGGTTGAATCCACCAGTAAGATCTTCTTTTTGGCACACTTAATCATAGATTTCTTGATTTCCATTTCAAGGGGGTGAATATCCATAATTCCATTCCCAGGTTTCATACTTGCTATCAGCCAGCTCCAGAATCGCAGAATTATCTTTATTTGTGAATTTATATATATCGCTAACATTATGATATTTAATGAGGTATTTCTCAAGTTCCACTTTAAATAATGATTGGTTATATTGATTATCTAAAAAATCAGAAATATTACCCACCGAAGCACGAATTGATTGCACAGCTTTGTCTTCAAATTGAAGTTTTCCGGGATGAATGGCTTCATTCAAAACATCCAGATTTGAATTGAAAAGTATTGTTCCATGGTGCATCACCCTGTTCTTAAATACGTGTGCCGAGTTTCCGGAAAATTTTTTGCCATGAATCGAAAGATTGTTTTTACCTTCAAATTGCGCCTCAATACCAAGACCTGAAAGAAA
>JABCSI010000216.1 GCA_018238965.1 Promethearchaeota archaeon | reverse complement strand
TAAATCCTCATGAAATGGTTCCATTTTTCTTATTTTTAATGAAATTTTTTTAAGCAAACTTGATTTTTCTTCATTATTTTCAATTTCAGAGAAATTAAATTTAAGAGTAAAATCTGATTCCTTATCTTTTTCTTCAATTTTATCTGTACTTATATGAAAAATGTCAATTGCTGATAAATCATCATCGATTATGACATAACAATAACTGTTAAATGGATGGATTTGATAAAAATATTTGAAGAGAAAATATATTTGATGTAAATCCCATTTTAATGGAAATCCAGAGATTAGATGATCTGGTATAACTATTTCATCAATTACATCAAGTGCTATTTTATTCATAAAAGAAAATAGTTCTTTAATATCATCTTTCACTGGAATACCTGGAATAATCTCTTCTTCAGAATTTTCTTGCAAATTATTATTCATCAATAAAAAAGATTCACCATCAATAACGGATTCGGATGAACCTTGGAATACATATGGAACTGAAACATTCTCATAATTATTGGATTGAAAGGAGAAATATGAACTATAAATAGACCCAAGACCGACATAACTATCCTTAAAGTTATTGTTACTTCCTGTTAAATGATCCGATGATTCACCCAAAATTCCTAAGAGATAACCTTCAGCATATATGTTTGAAACTTCTATATATGAAGAATCGAGTATCAAAATCCCCGAACTCATGTCAAATTCCCATATCGAATTATTATATATTCCCTCATTAACCCAAATATGTGAACTTGCCGAAATGTTCACACCGGTTATACAATCAATGGTCGTGATGTTTTCCAGTAATCCATTGATTGAATTATGTATTTTTATTCCGTTATCAGATGAATGAGCGGATGCGTTTTTCACTTGAACATTCCAAAGTGCGAAATATTCACTGAGTGAATTTTCAATCTTCACTCCCCAGCCTCGACTATTTCCTGTCACATCGACAGTAATATTCTGGATTGTATATGGATTCTCTAAACTTCCATCACCTGAGCACCAATCATAGGATGATGCTGTGTCCGACCAATTGTTGTTTATATGAATAAAAGTTCTGTCTGGAAAATAGTCCGATCCACTGGGAATCGTTGATAGTTGGCTATTTTCCTCATCTATTCCAAAAGAAATCTCTTCTGGCTCCACTTGTGCATTGGGCAAAGTAGTACTCATGATACTCGGAATTCCAAAAATGAGCAATACTAAGGCAAATGCAAAAATGCGACTGAAATTATGTTTTGAATCTCGCATTGATATATAATAACTCATACTGTGCTTAATAGTTAATCTCGAACAACTTTGTAATACATTTGACACATACATTTGATTATATCATTCTAATTTATATATGTGGCCATAATTTTGTAGTCAAATTGTAGAAAGAACTTTTTTTGAAAATGAGTAAAAATGAATAAAACTGGCACTGTTCAAATGAAATTTCGCGTTCAATTTTTCGATAGGGATTCCCCACTTTTCAACAATTCACCTGAGATCGATTCAATTTCACCCTACACAATATTCAAAAGCAGACCACAGCGGCAGAGTGGGGAACACTTCGCACAGAAAATCCTATTTTGAGACGATCAGATCTTGTACGACCGAGAAATATGCTTGTTCTCTTTCGTGTAGGAAAAAGAAAATCTAAATAGGTTTTTCCACCTAAATTTCGACCGAATTGTTCATAAGGGCATATATTATTGTGAATACCGGTATAACGCGGGGTTGTATTATAATATAACCTAAAAAGATCGCAGAAACTAGAGGCACCTTCAGGTGTGCGTAAAAGACGGGTTGCATCCAACCGTGGGCGGAGTATTCCAAAGATACGCTCTATTGTATTCGAATTTTGAAAGTTCCATGCCAAATCCGTTGGCTTTCGCAAAGAAAAGATATGTGGATTTGTTCGAATCATTTTGTTTAAATGTGTGGCGTAGCGATATTTTGAACCATCAAGGCGCAACATGAATTGTTGAAGATTATGTGGAAATTCTCTTGAGGTATCTTTAAGAAGTCGAAAAAATTTACTCTGTAAACGACATGATTGCAGATAAGATTGCTGATTATTCTGGTAGTTTTTCTCAAAACGACGTTTTTCTTGTCGTTTTCGATCGCGTAGGGACCGAACTTTGTCAGTTTGCTTTTTAACTACAATTAGTGCATCAGAACGTCTTAAGATCCGCTTCCGCACTGTAGCAAGTCTACTATCTATGGTCTTTGTTTTCCTAGATTTAGATTGAAGCTTTTTAGTCTGTAAATCTTCTCGTATTTGGCGATCTCGCATTAATTTTTGTTCCCATCCCTTCTTCTGAGTTGAAAGCAGAATTATCTTGTTTCGCGATTTTTCCAAGGTTCGTTCACATCTTGTTAATTCCTTTTTCGCCCGATTGCATTTGAAGCGCAATTTATCCATTCTTCTCAATGAATCACGTTGAACATGGACATGGCATGCTAAATGACGAGCCTTCTTAAAAAGATTAGGAATGACGGTTTTGTATGCACTGTAAAGATCAGTGATCACGACTCTTATGTTGCAACATCGCTTTGCTAACGGTGCAAGAAATGAGGAGATCGAAGTTGCGGTTCTATCAAGAGAGGGATTAAGCGCTAGTAAATATTGTGTTTTCTTTTCGGCAACTCCCAAAATAACATGGGACTTTCCTTGAAATACTTCATCCACTTCAACAGTATGGATTTTTGAATAAATAATGTGATCTAAGCGCTTGTTTACGATGATCGCTTTTTCTCCTGCCTTTTGTAGAATACTATGTATATGGTGTTTGGTCAAATCCAATCCATAAATTAATTGGATGTGTTCCCTGATTTCATTGTAAGAAAGCTTCTTAAGATGTAAATCTGTGACAACTCGGCACAATATCGTTTCGTCCACAGCCAAAATGGCGAGAAACACATGCTGGGACAGTAATGTGAAAAAGTATTTAACTTTCGCTATATTTAATATCTTGGAGCGCAGCACTCTGAGAACATCGGTTTTCAATTAATTAAGGAAATGGTTGGCGCTATTCCTAAATGTTGCCTCCCTTTTGAACTTATCTCCTAATCGACAAAAATCGGAGGTGTTTTGGTTTGATTTCAGAGTAAATCTCCAAGATTATACAGTGTTAGGCTGATATCGTATGTAAATTAATTCTAATTCAAAATTCACTAATACAATCTGACAAAATAGATTGAATCCTGTCAAAAAGCGGTCGAAATTAGCGGAACTTGAGAATATTTTCAGCGATCTCCGTTTTCGAATCAAGAATCCGAGGTCACGGTTTTTCTTGAACAGTGCCATAAAACTGAGTAAAAATGAGAAAAAATGAGTAAAACTGAGCAAAAATTTGAATTTGTAAAATAGGAATTAATTATGATTCTTCGTGTTCCTCAAGAGTACTTTTCTTTTTTTTTATTGGATTTATCCAATGTTTTTTTTCGCGACGGGCTGCTAATTTCTGTTTATACGCCATTAAATCTTTTTTATGTTCCTTTTTCAGCGAACGAATGGCTTGCCTATACTGACGTTTGTTAAGGTCTCCATCCTTCATGAATTTCCTAAATTCACGTGCAAATAGTTTCAGATCATCATCCAGGGTAGATTTCTTCTCGTCCTCCTGAATTTCTTCGCGGACCAATTCACGTTTCAAATTCTCAATTTCTTGCTTATGCTCTCTTTTCAATTCTTTGATGGCTTGGCGGTATTGTTTCCGGCTGAGATCTCCGTCCTTCAAAAATTCTTTAAATTCCCGTTCGAACATCTGTAAATCTTTTTTGAGTGCTTTGCGCTTCACCTTCACAGGATTTTTGCGCATGGCAACCCCGAACAGAATCCAAGGTAGGAGTAAAGTATCTCGTTTCTTGGTACTCGTTTTGAAACTTTCCTGTTCTTCGATGGATAGCGATTTTTCATGCTCTTTCTGTATTTTCCTTACTTTAATCAAATATATAATCGCCCCAATATACATAATGGAAACATATCCAAATAATCCCTGCAGGCCGTTGATCGGAAAGAGCGTTTCCAGGCCGTCAAATACCAAACCGGCCAGAAAAGGGCTTAATATTGCCGCACTATGGGCGAATAGATAGTAATATCCTGTATATGTTGCAATTCTGTCCTTCGATGCCATATCCCAGATAACGACCAGTAAATTAATGGAGATCACTGTCATGGAAAACCCTAGCACCACCACTAACCCCAGAATTAGAAAGAAAGATGATTCGATGTGGAATTGATTAAGACTGAAGATATTTCTTACTGTCACAGGGGATACAATACTGAGATATGCCAGAGGTATGGTCGATAAGAAGAATAGGATCAATCCAAATAAGGCAGCATCCCGTGCACCGATCCGTTTTCCCAGTAATCCAGCAGGGATTGCCATCATAATTCCGAAGATGAACAATGTCCCTAACACATAGTTGGCTTGGGTTTCGGAAAATCCTAGTACAGCCACCGTATAAGTGCTCAAAAACGTCTCTGCAACTTGATAGCCGCATTGATTGAAAAAGACAGCTACGAGCATAAATATTAGCGCTTTGTTATCTTCTTGACGGAGACTTTTGATGATTCCCCCCCATCCACTGGATTTTTTTTCAGAAATCACATATTTATCGGGATCTTCATGTACATTGAAAATAAGAATAACTAAGCATCCTAACATTATCCCTCCAATCACCCAGAATGCCAATTGATGTTGGATTTCATAGAGATATGCCGAAAGAAAAAGCCCCAATATACTGGCCAATCCTCCGACAACACTGAGGATCCCCGACCCTTCCGACCTGTATGAGGGAGGCAGAAAATCCGGAATGAGTGCTAGCACTGGTGACTTGAAGACAGCCATTGCTATGTTAAAACCGGTGATGGAAATTAGTAATAACCAGAGGGTTTCCTCGTATGTTCCGATAAGTCCCAGGAAAAGAGCGGCAAGGGGGATTCCTACAATAATGAATGGCATACGTCTTCCCAGTTTCTTAACCCAAATCCGATCCGATAACGCTCCAACGTAAGGTTGGATGAAAAGGGCTACCACGTTATCTAATACCATTACAATACCGACAATGGTGTTTATCATGGAATTATCGCCAAAGTAAGCCAAGAAATTCCGCCGTACAAAAAGAGGAACATATATGACGAAGATTGAAATTGCAATGTTAGAAGCAAACATGCCAAAACTCAGAAGAGCCGTTTTCTTATATGGAAATTTTTCCATTTCTTCGTGATTTTGTTCCATATGTTTAGTTGAAGAAAGATTCTTTAATATTTATCGATAAAAAACCGATCGGGCGAGTTAGATAATTCTTCCCCGATCTTTTTTGTTTAGATCTGGGATTTCTTCTGATTATTCGCAAGTAATTCAACAAAACCCTCTAATCTTGTCTGCATTGGGCCGCTTGCGAAGGCGCGAGGGTCGTTCATGTCGCAGTCCAACATGAGTACTGGTATTTTCTTATCATTCTGGATTGCCCGCTTTAAATCGATCATATTTGTGGCCGAGGGACGGCAACTCATGTTTGCGTGCAAAATTACCCCGTCAATGGAATATTCGTCAATCACATTTTCAAAATATTCAATCCGACGATCCAAGGAGTAATTATAGGGTATCATCATCATCATTCGGGCCATCTCCCGGAGGGATTCTTTAAAAGAAAGCCCCAATTTTTTGCGCGGTCCAAAGCTAAAAGTATAGGGTTCATACGTTACAACTCCCCCATAGTTTGCCAGTTGATGAAAATATTTAATGCGATACCACATCGGAATTCCCTCAAACAAAATGCGGTATTTTTCTTGACCCAATGGCATCGCTCCTCTATGTTCTGCTACCCGAGCTTTCGTATCACGTAAAAGATCTTCATAATAGCGGATTCCCTCGTCTAATCCAGGTAAAAGCACCAGGGGAAAGATGGCTCCAAGTGTATCCTGGAATGCGACCGGAGTTGGGGTCAACTTTCGATATTCATATATTTCCTGCCATAGTTCGCATAAACGGTCAGACTTTTCGAGGACTTCAAAAAATCGAGACTCCTTAAGTGTTTGCCCCGTGTGCTTTTCCACAAATGCGAAGAAATCGTGGAATTGATCCACCACATAGTCAACATATTCTTCTAGGCGTTCATCATTCACTCCGTCCACCGCGCTGGGGATATCGAATCCGAAATAAGGTACACCGTATTTACGGGCTTGGATCTGAAACCATTTGACGTGGGTATCACAGATAGTATTCGTACTGGCGAGAAATGTGGGCTTGTCAATTCCTCCCAGACTCCCCTTTATCTTTGTTTCAACTGCTCCAACATTAGTCTTGAAGTAGGAACAGAGATCTCGGGAGAAACCCATTGTCTCTGCGGTTTCGATCAATGTCTGGGAAACTTTTCGCGCTCCGGAGATGCATGCTGAGTTTTCTGGATGATAAGGAAAGATGTTCAGGGCATAACAGAGTTCCACGGGAAATCCGGCGGCGACCCAGGCTGTTTTTTTCCAAGGGAGCACAGAATGGAGTTTTGACTTAAGAAGATATCTTGTCATGATTCCTTTTAGTTTTTGGGTGGAGGGTAGGTTTTTCACACGGATTCGGGTAGCCTTACCGTTGGTAGTAGGATCAGTTGAAGTTTTAGGAGTAGAATTAGGAGTAGAGTTGGCCATTATAATCAGTTCTCTTTATTTTTTATATTTATTTTGATATTTTTTTATATGTTTTTTCAATATTTTTACTACATTTATCTGAATAATTAGAGGAGCTCAGCGAATGCCTCCAGGCGGGTCCGTAGTTGCTGATCCGAGAGGGGCGTAAACTCCCGTTCCAAGTGCATGACTGGAATTTTTGCAGCTTTAATGCCCTTCAAGGTAAAAACGGAATCGAAGGCATAGGGCTCGCAAAATTTTAAATTCTGGGAAAGAACTCCATCGACATGACTGGATTTAGCAGCTGTCAACAGGAAGTTCAAGCGGGAATCGGGTGGATTTTTTGTCGCTGGTTTTGGAATATTCATATAGTAATGAGTAATTGCCTCTAATGGATCGGGAATGGTCTCCAATGGGATGGAGGTTGCAAAATATCGCTCTCCAATCGAGAGATCATCGCGCACTACCCGGAGATTTGCTTCTTCCAGTAGATCCATCCATTCGGGATAAGTAATGTCGGATCCGGTTAGTAAAATTCTATGTTTGCCCGAGGGGAATGGTGGTCTTGCCTTGCATTCCGATAATTTTTGCTCTAAATATTCCAGAACATCTCGATTGGGTAGGGTACTGGGCTGCACACATTGGAGACATATCTCAAAATAAAGGCGGTTTGGAATATCGTGGGTGGATCTGAGTCCCGAGATCTCCCGTAATAGCGCCTTTACGCGATTTGAATAATCAATGGCGTTTCTTAGGTCTTCCTCTGAGATTTGAATATTGAATTGTTTCTCTAAG
>JABCSI010000215.1 GCA_018238965.1 Promethearchaeota archaeon | reverse complement strand
GGGTGGAATTTGTCCATGAATCCCAAAACATGCAGGTAGAACTCAACATTCAGGCGATCGAGCATGTTACGGAATCCACACCCGTTCCTGCACCCGATTCCAAACACAAACCTGAACAAGCCCCTATTACGGTATACCGATGTATAATGAAGCCCCAAAACCCTCCCGCAAAGGTGATTACATCCTGCAACATGATTCTCCACATGTATGATGAACGGGCGATTGTTTCGCTGGCCTATGATATTCACAAACGCGAGAAAACATGGAAAACTGCGATAACAGCAAAAACAGGGAAGGAATCAAAATCCTCGAAAACATCCAAAACCTATTGGTTGCAGGGAATCTCTCCGTTAGGTTATCGCCAAGTTGATTTAGGGTTGAGGATTGAAACAAATAGGGATTAAAGCCAATTAGGGAAAGACAGTATATATCGAAGAAGTATTAAAAAAATTTGAGCGATTCACACTCAATTTTTCCTAGATTATTGAATTGTCGAAATTGGTGAACTAATTTATACTGAGAACCTTTACTCGGAATACAAGGAGAGTATTATAGAGTTCAGCGTTTGAGGGACCATATCCCAATAATTCATCACCGGTGATATCATCAATCCCATCTTGGTTGGCGTCCAATTGCCCGGGAATTTTGAATGTTTTTGTTTCGCCTTCTTCCATGCCCAAACATGCATAATAAAAGCCAGCAATTAATCGGGATTTGGACATTTCGGTGTCAAATCCTTCAGGGCCAGAATATTGATAATGTTCTTCCGATGCAGTGTTAATATTTCCATCACCGTCAAAATCAACCCATAAAGTATATTCCAATGTAACAGAATCACCATTTTGGATTCCGCCTGTAGGAGTTGGATCATCCGAATCGAATATTGTCGGATCATAATAAGCACTCGGTGCCAAGGTATCTTCTGAAATCTGTTGAAGACGATTATCCTTAATTTGAATTCCCACGATCACCCCTCCTGCAATGAGCAATGTTGCGATTGTGAATAGGGCAAATCCCGTATTTTTTTTATTCTTGTTGCTTTTTAGAAACTCTTCATCATAGTATTTCGGTTTTCCCGATGATTTAGGATTGGACTGATGGGTTTCTACCTTTGTGGTTGCTTTAATTTGATATTTACTTTTTACCAATGTTATTCTCACGGTTCCTTAATGAATTGAAACGATATTCAATTAGTATACTTAATTACATATAAACGGTAGATTTCTTTTAAAATTGCTTATCATATTTCAGCGGTCTGAGGAGGATAAAAACTCCTTGAGGAAATTCGCCTCCACCCAAAAAATATCTGATCCCCGGGTAAAGAAGAAATATTTACCATCACCATCAGGGCTCATCCCCGGAAATCGTTCACTCTCGGATGAGTTAATAAGAAATACCAAATTCTGTTGAGTTGACCTTAGGTTTTCCTTCTTCCGGTGAGTGATGTATAAAGGTCTAAAGGTCTAAAGGTCTAAAGGTCCAAAGGTCTAAAGGTCTAAAGGTCTAAACTATTTTATACCAGAATGACTTTATAATCCTTAAGATGCTTTCTGCCGAAATATATGATAAGACCATTAATTGGAAACAGAGATTTCGCAATGAAATACCCCTATTGAGAGAATTGTTGACGAATATTCAACCCCGCCCCGAAAATTCATCGGAAAGATCCCACATCCTCGATTTGGGGTGTGGTTCGGGAAATCATTTAGCACATCTAAATGTATTATTTCCAGGTAAATCCTTTACGGGAATTGACATCTCAAAGGAAATGACCAGTTTGGCTAAATTGAAGGAAAAGCATGGAAATTTTAGCTGGGATCTGATAGAGGGTGATTTTTTAGATATCGATTTACCAATTCAAAAATTTGACCTTATATATTCGATTGGGAATTCGTTCCTTCTGATGATACAAAATCGCGCCCTTGCAGTAATCTTTTCGAAAATTGAGCAAACTTTAGCTTCTAATGGGTTGTTTTTCATCCAGATTCTTAATAATTCAAACCCCCGGTCGGGATATTTTGCATCCCCTCTGTTCCACACCGAAGAGGGGGATGCTTTCCATACCCTCAAACGATTTTCTCCAGATCGGGAAAAAAATCTTATGCAGGTAGACTTCCTTGAATATTTCCAGAGCCATAATCAATCAAAGCCCGAAATTTCAGTTAATTCGTCTTTTTGGCCTTTGATAACATTTAAAGATATACAAAAGGTCGTGAAGGATAATGGAAAATTAAAAATCCTCAACGTATGGGAGAATTATAAGAAAGATGCCTTCATTCCAAAAACAAGCAATAACTTGTTAATTTTGTTTCAAAAAGCGTCAAATTGATAATGAGGGATTTTTTAATCGATATTTGCTACGGGATCATAAATATCAGCAATAATTTCAGAAATTATAGATTCGTGAAGCCGTTCTAAGAAGGATTTCGTGATTTGGTTTAAAGTGGTAATTTGATCTGTATTTTCGTTGAAAAATATCTCCACACGTTTTCGATCATAGAAGAGGGGCATCATTTCCCTGGGAAAAACCAAGCAAAACAACACATAGTTCCTATTTGTTCCTGATTGACCGCCTTCTGCAATATTACGGGTGAATATTATACTCCGTAAATCCGTTTCACCAAACGGTAACGGCCCAAAGAGCCCTTCGTGATAAGCTTCCCCTTGTCCAAGACTGATCGAATAGAGAGAAGCAATTTGATGGATTTGTTTATACCAAAAGGGATCATCGATATCAATGTTTTCGGTCTCTAGGATTCGGGTTCCGACCACATCATCAATCGTAAAGACGGTCATAAAGGTTTCTTCCAGGTCGATTTCCGAGAAATTAGATTCAAGATATGAGGTAGTTACCCGAGAAATTTCATCCATAATCAGGGCGAGAACAATTTGCTTGAAGGGCTTCTTTATTTCTGTAGATTTTCCACTGCCCATAACCAAAGATAAGCGTTCTTGAGCATTACGTGCTTGCAAAATCATTCCACGTTCACTGGCTAATGTCTTTGCTTCGGACAGTGACATTTTAGCCATTTCATCATCGTCACTACTTGAATAGAGCATACCTTGAATGATCAAAGCATTAATATAGCGGGGAATCAATTTTTGAGCTTTGGCCAGCTCTTTTGCCTGTTGAATGAGGGACATCGTATTCTTAAAATCTTGATCTGAAAATTCTTGAGCATATCTTCCCAAATAATTGCGCGCTAGAAGTACTTGGGATTTATACTGCAGCTCATGATGGTTGATCTGCTTGGCGATCCAAATTGCTTCATTTAAAATCAACTCCGCCTCATGAAATTGGTTTTGATTGACCGTGATTAAACCCCGTTGAACGAGAACTTGAACCCGCCCAAGATTGGAATTGCGATCATAGGTAATTTGGTTAGCTGTTTTAAGATAATTATAAGCAACATCTGTCTCTCCAATACCTTCATGAATTTCTGCCAATAATACTAATACGTCTATAGCAGATTCATTAACACCTGATTCTTGAATGGTTGCCCAAGCTTTCTCTAAATGTTTACGGGCTTTTTGAAGATGTCCCTTGACCATCCAATAATTTGCCAGTGCAATTAAACTTAAAATTTCACCAAGGGGATCATTGATTTTATCATATATTTGAATCGCTTTGATAATTGAAGAATAGGCTTGTTCCAATTGTCCTGTTTGGATTAAATAATTAGCATAACTTGTATTCACTAAAGCAATATTCTTCAAATCTTGATTTTTCTCGGCAATTTCCAAACCGTAGTTAAAATACTGTAGTGCATTTTGATAATCGCCCATTAAACAAAGCGTTTCGGCAAGATTATTGTAACAAATGCTTAGAACATAGTCAAAATGAAGATTTTTTGCATTTTCTATGGCTTTATGAAAGTATTCCCCTGATTTTTCGATTTCTCCGCGTAATCGATGGGATAATCCCAAATTATTCAAAACATTAGGATATAGGACGCTGTTGGAATTCGGGATTAATTGGAGACATTTTTTAAACCAAAAAATCGCTTGATCGATATTTCCCTGGGAATAAAAAACTGCAGCCAAAACATTAATCACCAAAGCCTCCTTTTCCACGAGATCGAGCTGTTGATAGATAGCAATGGCTTTTTGGCAAAGATCAACCCCATGATCCATGGTACCTTCATCACTGGCGATTCGAGCGAGTCCCACATAAGCATCTGCAATCACCTCTTGATTTTGAGTAGCAGTACCTTGTTCCAGCAATATTTGATATATTGCTTGGGCATCCTCGGTTTTAGATTGCAACCAGAGACTATAGGCTAAGTTTGATTGCACTTCGTACCATAGAGATTTCTCTATATCATTTTGCAATATCGACCGATACCTTTCTTCTGCTTCTTTGGGTTTGGAATGCAAAGATTTATTCGCTTCCAGAAGTAATTTTTGAATATCGGTGTTTTTTTGGGGCATTTTCATTCTCCTTTGCAAAATACGGCTTTCTCCATAATAAAATTAAATGTTTCGTTAATAAATTACTTCTATATCATACTTAGACCTCCACGTATATAATATTTTTTGATTGACGGGTATTTCCTCGAATTTCGTGGGAAAATAACGAAAATTCTGTTAATTCCACAATTGGAGTGTCGCTTCTCAAGAAGGATTTCCAGTTACTTGAAGGTAGAAATAAGAAGGTTTGAAAAAAATTAAAAAAAATTTGAATTTCCCATAATGAGAAATTCGAGCGATCTACGATCCTATTTGCGCTTTTTACGCAATAAGAAAGCAGCCGCAGCTAATGATGCGATGACTACTGCACCTGTGGTATATCCGGGGATGCCGCCGTTGGTATCGTCATCAGTGGCATCATCCGTGGTATCATCCGTAGGAGTATCATCATCAGTTGGACAAGGTTCTGTCACGGTCACGGTTACAGTTTCGGTCACTGTTACAGTTTCGGTCACGGTGGTTTCGGGGCCTGCAATAATTAGCACATCGAATCCGGTCACAACGTCATAACCATATTCATCAACGATGGCTATTTCTACGAAATAGGCACCCTCAGCCCATGCTGTTGTATTCACATAGATTTCTTCAGCATCAGCTACGGTACCAGTCATATTTAGAACGCCATCAACATAGACTTCGTATTCGCCAGCAAGCATATCCAAATCATAGGGTGCAAACACAAATCCTGTTTCATCGGCAAGAATATAGTCAAATTCAGGCCAATAGTTGATGAACACATCCATGGTTGTACTGGTGTTGTATCCAAACATATCTTCAACGTAGATATCAAAGGTGAAATCACCCATCGCCCATCCATAGAATTCAAAATAGACGAATCCAAATCCGCCAACTTCACCTTCTCCTAAACGACAGTCATCATTCCAGATTTCATAAAATCCTTCAGAAGCTTCATCTACGGTAAAGGAAAATTCATTCCATTCATGATATACACCAACTGCAGGTGCAACATCAACGATAGGTGCTCCAATATCATAAATAAAGCGTGTGTTAATGGTGTGGTCGAAATTCCAACCGGCACTGGTGGTGGTCACCAAATAGGTCCCTTCCGCCGCGCCGAGATCGGTCATATTCACTTCCATAAGATCGCCTGGTAAAACACTGTCAAAGTATACTTCGTCATACAAAACGGCGAAGAACATGTTGAATTCCACGTCTGTTCCAGGTCCATCGTACCATTCAACTACAAGTTCATACCAGCCATCAGAGGGAATATATCCTTCAAAATGTTCGGGTTTAGAACTTGTTGCTGCTGCTGCATCAAAGATACAAGAACCGAAATCATAGGGAGCCCCAGCATGGATGAGGAGGAAATCGAAATCTGAACTATCGCTCCAATCCAAGGTACCAGACACAAAATCGCCTGCATAGAGATAAACCAATTTGGTGTATTCGGGACGAATAGATCCGGTATAGACCATCAATTCATCCGCCAAGAGAGTGCGAGTTTCCTCTATCACTGTTGCGGGAGTTACGGAGAGAGTATTGTTGTATCCGTCATTCACGAATTCTGGAATCGGATTACTAGAAACAACATCCCATTGCACATTATACAGCTCATCGGTCACTAAGACACCACTAGATGTCTCAGCATCGCCAGGAACAGAAATTGTGACACCAGGTTCAGTAAATGTATCCACAGTATCATTGAGATAAGTCACCTTCAATGTGAAATTTTCCAATGGAACGGTATCCACAGTCGGAGCTAACGTAGTCGAGTGCACAATAACGGTCCACAAGTCAGTTACCCAGGGCAAACCAATTACCATTCGTTGCATGGTATCAGGGGCGTTAATTTCTGAAATATATTGCCCACCATTCGTTAAATAGTCGGTGTAATCTATCATCCATCCATCATTGTCCATTAACCACATATTCATTTCGGATCCGGGGTTCTCCCATTCTAATTCCAAGGCAATGGTGTTCATCGCAGATGAATTCTCCACAACAAAATCGTAGAATCGCCAATCACCTGTTTCTGGGCGCCAATTCCAGTCAGCACAACCGTATAACCCATTATCGTTTGGTCGACCGGTAAAAGTACCATTGGATAGATAGGTCCATCCCGCTACATTATATTCTTCGACAAATGCGGCAACACTGTATCCGTAGGGAACCAACATGTGGTTATCTAGGGTACTATTGAAGATAATATATCCTTCATAATGTCCCGGAACTGCCGCCGGATCCACAGCAATTGTGACATTAAATTCACCTAATCCATAATCGACCAAACTTATTTGAGGATCGACAGTTCGCGTAAACGCACGCACGGATAAGGTAAAATCGATTCCAGTCCAACTTTCATCCCAATAGGTTCCATTTTCTTGGAAGACATAATCCCGAACTTGGATATAGACATCCGACATCCCATCTTGAATGAAATCGGTAGGCAAGAAGAGATCTTGGAAGTTATTGTTGTCATATCCGTAATTCCAGAAAGCGTACATTTCATCACCTGCGCCGAATGTACCATTTTCTAAGGACGTGACATACATATACGGAGGATTACGACCGTAAGTGTTTCGATAATCCATCGCCTCATCAAAGTCCATTGCCAAAATCAATTGGAAGTAATCTGCACTCTGTAATTGAGTGATATCGAAGAGATCAGCCAAAGCAAATTTAGTATAATATTCAGAGGTATGTAAATCAACTGAACTATTCACTGCTTCATAGGTGGTTTCAAACGTGACAGCTTCATAATCTAAGTCGGTTGTGTTTCCTTTGATGTGCAAGTCATTTACAATGGAATCACCCGCAAAGAGTGCACCACCGTAGATTGCAGTATCTGCTATATTTTTTTCCAATTGCCGCAGCTCTGATTCCATCAGCTGTAAATCGGCCAAAGCACTCTGCGCTTCAGTAAACAGCGAGTGTCCTCGGTGCACCAGGCCATCCTGCGGCAGATAACCAAAGGTTGTCCCCTTAGCAACCTGCATGACACCACC
>JABCSI010000214.1 GCA_018238965.1 Promethearchaeota archaeon | reverse complement strand
AATTGAACCGTCCACTGTTACTTTTTCGTTTTTGAATAAATAGAATATACAAAACTATAGGCTCAATGGTTAGCACACCACCACATGAAACAATTAATGAAATTTATTTAATCGTTGATACATTCTTCGGTTGCTGTTGTAAACATTAACGAATTCCTTGAATAGAGTATCGTAGATTTTCCGATTTTCTTTTTGTGGGGTATAAACAGCTTTATAAGAGATCAACGATGGAATATCTTCCCATGAAATTTTTCCCAGGGCAATGGAAGCAATGAGAGCAGCTCCAATTGAATTGGATTCCTGGCCATGTTTTACCTGCTTAATTTTTCGATTCAATATATCGGCATAAATCTGGCACCACACATCGCTTGTGGAACCCCCTCCCATCAATGAAATCTCTTCAAAAGGCTTTCCAACTAACTTTTCTTCAAATTGTAACAGCCACCGGCTATTGAAAGCCACACCTTCGAAAATTGCCCGTAAAATATGACGCCGATCTGTATCCAGGGAAATGTTAAATAAACCCCCGCGAAGAGTGTGATCTTCCACAGGGGCTCGTTCTCCAAAAAGCCAAGGCGTGAATATCATATTATGAGCGCCGGGAGGAATTTCGCTCACCAATTCATCAAATATTTTGTAGACATCGAGTTTTTGCTCTTCTTTCAGTAATTTATCCTTATGATACAGCACATTATCCTTTATCCAGTTCAAGTTAATGCCCGCAGCCTCTTGTTCCCCAACAATCATATACATATTTGGAATAGCCGAAGGAATGGACCCGATATAATGGTCGATATCCAACTTGCGACGACGGGTGTGGGTGATAATCCATGATGAAGTCCCCAAACAGATATGCCCCTGCCCGGCTAAAACAGCCCCCGATCCAATTGCCGCACTCGCCATATCCCCTGCACCGAGGATAACTTGTGTGGAAGGATCTAATCCAAGTTCTTGCGCAATAGATGGGAGAATTGGACCCAAATTGAAGGTTGAAGTTTTCAGTTCAGGTAATTTATGCTTCTCCAATCCGGCTAACCGTAATAGCTTATCATCATAATGGATATTATTTAAATCGCTGGAGTTGACTAGCCATGTCAAAATTCCACAATCATGGGAAGTATACACTTTACCGGTAAGACGGAAATTAAGATAGTCTTTACAATCCATAAATTTCCAAGTGTTTTCATATATCTCCGAAAAGTGTTTCTTGAGCCACAAAATATGCCCTATAATATCTTTCCCTGATAAACTCGGTGCGCCCCCCGTGCGTAAAATCCAATTTATTATCGTACGAAGATTATACCCTCCGATAATCCCCCCAAATTTTTCTTTGATTATCTTAGAACCGCGACTATCCAACCATGTGATACAGTTATGCAGTGGGTGACCGTCCTTGTCGACTGGAACGGTGCCATCCATCTGGTTGCTCGAAACAATGGCAACAATTTTAGAAGGATGAATCTTCGTATCCTCGATAACTTTTTTGCTGGTGTTAACTAGTGCATCCCACCAATCTTGGGGGTCTTGTTCCGCGCATCCTTGTTCAAAATGATATAATCCGTAGTTTTGATACGCAAATCCCTGCAGTTCACCTTTAACAGAAACTATAGCTGTTTTCATCCCAGATGTTCCATGATCAAAAGCAAGGATGAATTGATCGTTTTCGTTCGACATTTATGGATCTCCCTTATCCAGATAAAGATTCGTGTTCTAATTACTTAAAGCTTTCCGTTCGTTTACGAAGGAAAAAAATGCTGAAATCTCCCCCAATTCCCCCCTAAAAATTGAGAATTTTTGATTTCCTCCGAGAACCGTCAGAAAAACTCAACAATTTTGATCAGAAACCTTAACTCCCATCCATCCCTAAAAAAAACGGTAACAATGAAGGAAGTCTCCCGGAAAATTCTAATATTATCGGTTTGCAATTTATTGTGGGGGCTGATTCCATGGCCTGCCTTTCAGTTATTTTCGGAATTTTCATCCTTTACAGTAATCTTTGCCCGATTCTTAATGATGGCAGCCACTATGCTCGGTATTGTGGGAATAATACTTCTTTGGCTTCGTGTTCGAAATGGGAAGGACGCCAATATTCAAGTACGACATGTTTTCAGATACCTCATCCAGAAAAATCCCGAGTTTTATTTTAGGGCACAGTGGATTTATTTATTAATCGTGGCAATTTTTGGCTTAAATTTGATGACAATGTTATTTTTTTATTGTTTGAAAACCATTGGGGCCATTACTACCTCAATAGGAGTTATTATAAGTCTTATTTTGGTTTCGTCAATTAAATGGGGTATGGGTAAAGAAGAAATTTCAGGATTTAAAATCATTTACCTCATCACGCTAATTATTGCAACGGTAATTCTCGGAATAGTTAGCCAACAACAATCGTCTTCAGGAGATTTTTCAGCAATGGGAATAATCGTTGTAGTATTTTACGGCATCGCTTTGGCTTTTTTTGTGCTTTCCTCCGGGGCCGATAGAATGAGTAATTCTGAATATCAAATATTAAGAGCTGAGCCCAAATATAAGTTATTTCGAGTTTTTCTCAAATTAAGTGTTCTAAGTCTCTTCTCGGTTGTCACATATATCCCTCTTCTTTTGATCATGCAATTTTTATTCCAAGAGCCGGCTTTACAAACAGAAATAACTCATTTCTTTGCAGAATTACCGAAAATAGGTCAGATAATTGGATCGTGGAATGGGATGGCGCTAATTATCGGATGTACCATATTACCGTATACACTATATTATTTACTCTCTACTTCATGGCCGAAATCCGCGTCCTTTGATTTATGGGTCGGTGTATTACAATTAATTGAGCCAATAATTAATTTGGTTCTGGGTATAACTGTTCTGAATGAAGTTTTTCCCGTTGAATGGTTGCTGGTCATAGTATTTTTCATGCTCATCGCGATTTTCACCAAATATGTGAGTGAAACCCACGCACAATTAAATGTGATTTTATTATTAAAAATTGAACCCCAGCGACATTTGGAAATCATGAAAGAATGCTATCGAATCAAGGCATCCCGGGAAGTTAGATCCCTCATCGGAGATTACGATATCATGGTAGATCTGCAATTTACGACATCAACGGCAATGAATCGACTTATATCGCAAAAAATCTCACAGTTACCTGGGTTGAAACGTTATGAAATTCTCTTGGTGACCACCCAAGATATAGATCGGGCCGTCCCCGATATGGAGAAGGGGAGCACTGTTTCCCAACGAATCATTAAATCTCAAATTTCACCCTCAATTACAAAAAGCAAATCTTAACTCAAAATATCAATAAGAACAATAATATCAATAATTAAAACAATAAAAACACTTCACGATGGTAATATTTATGGAAATTCAACTGGTAAGTTTTATTAAAGTTCACAAAGGTCATAAAGGCGCATTTTTGAACGCACTCAAAGGTATAGAAGAAATTGTCAGAGTTCAATCCATAACCGGAGATTACGATATTCTAATTGAAATCAACGTAGCTGAGTCTGAAGATTTAGTTTCAATATTTGAATCTATTGAAAAAATCCCCGGATTGATGGAATTTCAGTCCCATTTTGTCTTGGAGGAATGGCAAAAATGACAATAAAACTAATGGTGTTTCTAAAGGTAGAAATAGGCACATCTAGGGTAGTAATCAATAAACTGCAACAGATACCAGAGGTCAAGCAAATTTCCTATATTACTGGGGAATACGATATCATGTTCACGCTTGAAACGAATCGGACAAAACAGTTGTATCAGAAATTTGTGAATGATATTGATGCAATCCTTGAAATTAAAGAGAGTAGCAGTCATTTAATAATTCAGGAATGGAATCACTCGGATCAAGATAACTGATAAATTAAAACGATTAAAATGGCTGAGCGGAAACATAGGATTGAAAACTATAAGTTAAAATCGTCCAGAATCCCGTTTCCGATATTTTTCAACAACAGATTTCAGGGCAGAATCGAGATCGATCTCATACGTATTGGCCAAACAGATTAAGCTGAACAGACAATCACCAATTTCCTCTGGGAGTTTCCCTCGAGGATCGATATTCGGGTCTTTTCGGGGTTTAAATTTTTCCAACGCGTTAATTTCCCGTGCTATTTCCCCCAGCTCTTCCATTATGGATGCCAGCATTGATAAAGGTGACCAGTAACCCCCGAATTCCTGAATAAATTTGTCCACATCGTGCTGCAATTGTTTAATTTCCACCATATTGCTATCACACAATCCCATTATTTTTTATTTTACCACTGCACCACATTTGTTGCAATATTTGAATTTTCGTGGCATGGTGTTCCCGCATTTATCACAAATATATTGTTTGGGAGTGGTGGGCTCCGATTTTTGGAGCAAATTGTTGCTAAGAGTTCTTTTAGGGGTAGGAGGGATGTTACTCTGGCGGGGAGTTAGAAAAGGATTAGTTGAAGCCACAAAAGTTTTACTCTGAACATTCATTTGGAGGTTCTTTTCAATTATTTCCCGTTTCTTATCAAATTTTTCGGCTGCTGCGGCTTTAGGATCGAGGGGAGTGAATGGTTTTGAAGTTTTCTCCTTTTCCATCCCATGCATAAAGGAAATAGCAGATTTAGATTCGTTAGAAGGTGATGCAGGTTTTGAAACGGTTTTTTCCGGAGATTGCTGCATAAAGGGAATATTAGAAGGGGTAACTGTCTCATGGGGAGGATCCGGTTCAATTGGGGATTGTTTTGATTCTTCCTTCACTAAAAACGGATTGATAGGTGAAGAATCAGAAGTTAGTTCCACTTTTGACGGTTCGATCTTTGGGGTTTCCTTTTTAGGAGACTCGGGTTGTAAGAAGGGATTCTTAGGTATTTCTGGGGCAAAATAAGCGGGTTCTGGAGATTTAATGGCTTCAGTTTTAGAAAATTGTTCAGATTTCGTTGAAAAGGGACTTGAGGTAGTAAAGGGGGTAGGAGATTTTGCTCCAACAGGGGGCTCTTCCTTAAGAATTTCCTCCTTTTCATCCTTTTTCGAGGGCTTTGGTGGAGTTTCCGGCGTAAACAAATTGGAATCGGTAGAAGCTGGGGAAGTAAAACTTTTACGTGAAACAAATGATTCGGATGATGGCACTGTAGAATTTTCTGATGATGGGGAGGGTATTACTCGAGTAGGTTGAGTAGGTTGGGGTTGAAAAGGATTTTCTTGTGTGGATTGACTTTTGAAGGGATTCGGTGGTGTGGCTGGCGCATAGCTTTCATTCTTCGAAATTGGTTGTGAAGATACTGTCCCTGATGATTTTTGAAGGAAGGGATTGGAGGGAGGGCGATCTTGGGTAACTGAAGGTTGCAGTGGTGAAGGTCGAAATTGGGGCCCAGAATCCACCTTCGGAGCGGTCTTAATTGAAAGAGGAGCTGGTGCTGGAGCTGGAGCTGGAGCTGGAGCTGGTGCTGGAGCTGGAGCTGGAGCAAGAGTGGGAGTTGGATGTGAGGATTTGAATAAATCGGAAGCGGAACCACCTTCGATAGGTGATTTGGCCTTTTCCTCACTTAATTTGGTACCTTCGCCTAAAGTTTCTGCCAAATTCTCTTGAATTAATTCTTTAGGTACCTCTTCTCCAATCATCATTAGCGCCAAAATCTTAAAAATATCCCCGACCCCAGTTCCACTTTTTGCACTGGATTCGGCATACAGGAATTTGAGTTTTTTGGCAAATTTTTCGGCCTCTTTCCGGGATACAACACGTTGATCGTTTAAATCACACTTATTACCAACCATTAAAGTGGGAATCTCGCCCACTTCCTTTCGTATCTCTTCCACCCATCTGGGAATATGGTCAAAGCTTTCGCGATTTGTAACATCGTACAGAATAATGCAGCCCATCGCACCCTTGTAGTATAATGGCCGAACGTATTGGAAACGATCTTGCCCACCCACGTCCCAAACTTGGAGCTTCACGTTATAGTCATGATCTTGTGTGCCTTTGACGGTAATGCTTTTTACGGCGAATTCCACGCCGATGGTCATTTTATAATTTTCCTTAAAGAACCCTTGGGAGAATCTCACGACGATGGCAGTCTTTCCAGCTCCGCCGTCGCCCAGTATGGTACATTTAAAGAGGAAATCGTATTTTTCAGTCATATCAATATCTCCGAAGAATAATTAATATAATAAAGGGTAAGAATATAAAGGAAATACTACCCTAAGAAAATATCTTAATTGATAGATAAATATTTGGTGAATGGTCTTAAGAATATTCTCTCCCGCAATACGGACAAATCTTCAGAAAATTGGGAAATCTTCCTTGACATTTAGAACAAGAATGAGTTGAAGAAGAGACACTGGCAGATCTGGGCATTTGTTTGATCTCGGAAGGATCATCTACAGAATGATCGGATTGTATATTAAATTTGATGATCTTTTTGCCAAATTGGGGGAGGGATGCTTGGTTTTTGTCAGAAAAAGGATTATTAGAAGAAATATGACTAAAATTCTCTTGGGATAAAGATAGAGGGTTTGGTACGGGTTGTTTGTCAGAAAACGATCCTATATCATCTATCGCTTTAAATTCAAGAGAATTTTCTTGCTCTCCTTGCTCTCCTTGCTTTTCTTCATCAACACGGAATTGAAATAATACTCCTCTGTTATTTTCAATAATTGAACGCCCGTCCAATGTAATTATTTTAAGGAAAAAAAGTACTCGTGAGATTTCATTTTCAAGAAGTACATCGCACCTGTAATCATTATCGGTAGTCGAAGTCATTTCCAGGGAAAACCATGAAGCACTTGCATCAAGTGAATAAAAGCAAGACATCCTTTGAACAGGGTTTAGAACACGGCATTGAAGAGAGACATGAGAGGGAAAAGAGGAAATTTCTAGAGGAAGGGGAGATGCAGTCATTACTTACAAATTATATGGGGGGAGCCTATTTGTTTTTTTTCACCGATTTGGTAACGTGAGTTAAGTCGAAACAAAATATGGAGATATTATCTTGATATTAACTGATTTCAAAAGTCTAAGCCCAATTGGTTCAACTATGAAGGAAATGAAACATGTAATTGAGTTATATCGCCTAGTTCAAAATTTGGAGGAGGCAAAAAGACGGGAAAACTATGCACTAGCCATAGATATCTATAATCATATCATTGTTTTGAAGCAACAAATTTCAAATCGATTCGGAGTAGCAAAATCCATGGCGGAAAAGGCAAATTTGTTGGAACGAATGGGATTTCCACAAAAAGCTTTAGAATTATATGTCGGTGCATCGAAAGTAATTGAAAATACGAGCAATCGTGAATTTTCAGGAATAATCTTTCATCGAATTGATCAACTAAATTGCATTGTGAGTGAAAAATTATAGAAAATGTACCTTGTCGACCTTATTGACTTTTTTCACATTTTCTTGATGTTTATTGGACGACTTGAAAATCGTTAAACGGAATCGATATAAAAACGCCGTGGAAATAAATTTGGTTGATTAATATATTGAAAAGTGGTTA
>JABCSI010000213.1 GCA_018238965.1 Promethearchaeota archaeon | reverse complement strand
AGATAGAATTTCATTACCATGGCACCTATAATGTTTTCATAATCAGGGGCGAATACATTTTACGGATTCCGGATCGTGATCTGAGAAATTCCCAAGGATTGAAACTGTTAGCCGAAGAAGAACAAAAGTTGACCTTCTTTCATCGAAGTGGGCTCTCAACTCCGACATTGCAACTACCCAAACCAATATATGTGCATCAAGACGACCAGATTCCGTATATGTATTACCGATTAATTCCAGGACAGTCCCTAAGCAGAAATTTTGATGCACTCTCCCCCACAACCAAAACTCATATAGCCAACCAAATCGCCCAATTTTTGGATCAGTTCCACTCCTCTGCCCTTGCCCAAGATTTTGCAAAAGAATTTCCCCAACACCCTTCGCGCTTTTCCTCCCATGCCTACTATGATGGATGGAAAGTCCTATACGAAAAATCTCAGCACTTATTGTATCCTCTCCTTCCGATAGAGGGGCAAAATTGGCTTTCGGATGTGTTTGAATCATTTCTCGACCATCCCGAACTGTTGAACTTTCAACCAACGGTGGTGCATGGCGATTTCGACACCAGTAATATTTTAATTGATGAAAGCTTGAATTCAAACTCGGTGGTTGGTGTAATCGACTTTGAGGGAACCCACATCGGGGATCCCGCTGCCGATTTACTCTTTTTCCGGGAGGGTCCTTCGTTCCTCAAGCAAATTCTCGATCACCGGCATCGAACCGTTATCTACGATGAATATATTCGCAATCGGATGAAATTTTTATACTGTCGAACCTGCATCCCGTATCTCGAATGGGGGATGGAGCATGATCGTCCATCAATGGTGGAGTACGGAATACAGCGATTACGCCGATTGATGAAGAAATTTCCCGATCCAGATGTGATGAATACCCATTTTTTCTAATTTTCACTTTTTTTCCATATGATTTTTCAACATCCATATGGTTACCAAAGGCCGAATACGAACATGAAGGAATATCTAAATTAGCTGTTTGCTCTTTTATTAAAATTATACCTATCTAAGCTCATAATTTCACACCTTGGGAAAGAAGGAGGGATTAATAATTTTCACCGATTAGTCCTTCCCTATTTCCCTCCAATTAGGGGCTGGTTAGGAGAGAAAAACCATGATACATCACCATCACCGTCACAGTCGGTATCGTCGATCCCGATTCAGTCCCATTGGATTCTTCATCTTCATCTTTGTATTCTTTATAGTTGGTGTGCCCATTGGAATCGACAGCACTCTCACGATAGTGCCATTAATAGCATTCGTTGGAATATTCGTCTTTTTGGTCTACTTGAGTAGTCGCAATTCTCAGCGAAATCGGGACAGATACACGAATATGCCAAATAATCCTGCTGACAGCTATTCCGGTAACTCTGGATACTCCAGCTACGGATCACCTAGTTACGGATCACAGCAAACCACCCCTGAGTCCTCCCAGAATTCCTATAGATCTACATCTTCCACTCAACGATATTGTCCATCCTGTGGAAATCAATTACCCGGTTCTGGATCGTCCTTTTGCCAGTATTGTGGCGAAAAAAACGATTATTAGAATTTGACCCCTTTTTTATCTTCTTTTCTCATATTTTCGCTTCCTTTCTTCTCTTAGACTATCATTTTTCTTTCTTACCTAATGGATTCACAACATTTTTTTTCCGATGCGACCCATTAAATGATAATGAAGGCATATTTCCGTGCGGTCGTATCTGAAGACATTCCCCATATTAGGAAATTTGTTGGAGAAATAGGGGATGAGCAGGATTATGTTCCTAAATTTATAGAGCAATGGCTCTTGGATGGGGATGCAGTCCAAATCGGGGTGTTTCAGTCGGCCCAAATGTGTTCAAAGGATATTGTGGGTTTTGGGCAGCTACGATCCTTTCCTAATGGGATAGGGTGGTTAGAAGCGGGACGAATTTCTCCCCAGGTTCAACAACACAGACTAGGGACACAGTTAGCGAATTATTTAGTCAATTACGCCTTTTCCCATGGGGCTAAGGTTATTCAATATAATGCCTGGGCCACACGAGATTTTATGGGGGATAAGAGTAAGGATCAAACCCATGGATCCATTGGAATAGCCAATCGATTAGGTTTTCGGGTGAAGGATTACGTCGATGTGCTTTCGGCAAAAGGAAGTGAACTTAATTTATCCACGATACCAAATCAGACTAAGCAACCCAATAAACTTACGATAATTCCGTCTGCAGAAGCTTATGACAAGATATCTCAGATCTTAACTCCTCTGCCAACTGAGATTTGCCACGGGTGGGGATATTATCTCTCCTGTATCCCCGAGATAATAAATAATGTGGGTGATCATGTAACTTGGATTGTTTATGGGGAAGCAATTGCTCAATTTATCCATTATGATCCGGATTTGGCGCGAGAATCGCCCATTGAGAACGAATTATGGATTATTTTGTATGGAGATCCCAGTGACGCTTCCGAATTACTCATTCTGCACTTGTTTTCATATGCCAATTCTAAATTAACGAGTTTGGAGAATATTTCAGTTTTTTGCCCAACCCACTTATCTTCAGCAATTATTCCTCTCGGTTTTCACTATTATACGGAGATTCCCTCGGGTGTTGCGCTATTTGAGAAACATCTTGACTAGGTGCCTCGATCAAGCGCCCAATAGTAATTTGTCTTGTACAATTAATTTCCTATACAATTGGTGAACCAATTTGCATAAATTTTGGGCGATCCACAATCTCCTAACAACAATGCAATAGATGGTGAGAGTGGCTGTGGCTGAAAAATCAACTTTCCGAGATAATGTCGAAAACCTTCATTCGAGAATGCAACAAATCGAATTTGAAGGTTATACTTTCTTGGCAGGACCCCAAATCCCCCAAATTTCACCCAGTAATCTCCCAAGTCCTCAAAATATGCTCGAGGATTTACTTCAATTTTATATTCCTCCGTCAATCATACCCCAACTAAAGAAAATTCCCCAATTAACCCTCCATCTTTTCGCACAGCTTCTCATTGAATACGTCGATCCCGATGGGCAATTCCTGCAATACTACACAATTGGTCATCAACCGAATCATCTCCATTATTATTTAGCCGATCAATTGGGCAGCGGAGAGTTCTTATGCACGACCACCTATGATTATTTGCTTGAGGAAGCCACCAAAAACCGGGTCCATGATATGTCTACCATTCATCCGGTTATTACTCAAGCTGATTATTCAGATTTTGCCCACCCTTCTGAAATAAATGGTGCGAAGCATTTACCCATTTACAAATTGCGGGGATCTCAATTGAACATTATTTCTGGAGACTATACAATTGATTCCGTAGGAAGTCAATTCAATTCCCATATTCATCCTTTTTCTACCGAAAATCGCTCCAAGCTTTCAAATTATAAAAAGGATCTCTTCCATAAACTGATTAAGGATAAAGTCTTGATTTTAACCGGATTTGATGATCATGATGTCCATGAACTCTCAGATATATTGAACGATATTCCCACCGTTCCAGCTATTTTATGGATTCAGCATAGTTCCAATTTGGATTTTATTAAGATTGCAGACTTAAAGGAAAAAGAAAATACAGCAAAGCATGAAGATCTTGTGGAATCGAAAACTTTGGTAATGGGGGAATTTCTTCAGCAATTTCAACAAAATACCCATTGTGAAGTTCTGCATCTCAAATGTGATTTGAACACAGTAAATTTGGGTGAGATTTTGGCAGTGTCCAAAAGAAATTCATCCATGAATACTTCCAATTTTGCTGATTTGCCATTAGATTCTACAAATCCATCAATTACTATCCCGTTTTCAGAATGGATAACTCATGTAGATCCACCAATGGAATATCAGAAATATAAACTGGCAACCCATCTGTTTGAATATTTCGGGGATTTTTCCGAAGCCTTGAGCTGTGCAAAGGAGGGCTTCTATTGGGAGAATGATACAGAAAATCCTATGTTTCGTGCTTTAAGAAAGGCCAATTTTGCAAATATGATTGGAATTTTTTACAGATTGTTGGAAGATTCTGAATCTGCCCTAGATTACCTAACCCAAGCTTTGGAATTCACCCAACAGGTGGATAATCTTAACTCTGAAGGGATTATACTCAATTCAATAGGATTATTATTAATGGAACAGGGAAATTATACAAAAGCGGGAGAAATCTTCAACAAAGCTTTAGTAATCTCAGAAAAAACTGGGAATTTGGCAAATAAATCCGCCGTTCTTACCCATCTTGCTCAATTGGCTCAAGATCAAGAACAGTACGATCAAGCCTTGGATTATTTGCGAAAAGTATATTCCATAGATATTAAAATCGAGAATCTTCCAGGTCAAGCCGTTGACTTGAGCAATTTGGGTGTAGTGCATGAACTAATGGGTAATTACCATGATGCTTTACAATGCGTTGGTGAAGCACTGGATATTGATTTGGAATTGGGCGATTTGATGTCTGCAATTTCCCGAATCAATAACCTCGGGGCGATTTATGCCGACTTAGAGGATTTTGATTCAGCCCAAGAATATTATGAGAAAGCAATTGAATTAGCGGAGAAATTGCACATAATTTCGCTAAAAATCGTGAGTAAAAACAATCTGGGATTGCTATATCATAGTCAAGGAAAATATGAGATGGCTATCGAATTGTTTCAAGAATGTCTTCAATTAGATGGGATCACACAAGATCAAAGCAATAAATCAATCCACTTAAACAATATTGGATTAGTATATGAAAGTTTGGGACAATATTCAGAAGCTATTGAATATTTTATGGAATCAAATACCATCGATCAGGAGATAAAAAGATATGAGGGTGTTGCAACCACTTTTCGCAACATTGCGCTTGCCTATTACCATCAAGAAGATTTCAGCCAAGCCATCAAGTATTTAGAGCGAGCCATTGAGAATTTGAGGAATCACAAACTCCACGAACACTTACCAGCATTTGAGAAGGAATTAACATCGATTAGAGATGAAATGTCGAATAATGAGCATGATTTAACATAATGCTATACAAAACAATCTAATTCCCTTTTTCCAAATCCAATGCCTTTTTCCAAATGCAACACCAAGATATTACTAAAAACCATAATGCGTTTTCAGAGGATTTTTATGCTGACTCGAGTATTTAATATTTAGAAAGGATTGGGAGAGAAAAAATCCATGGAAGTAAATCAATCACCCGAATGGAAAGCCTTGGAACGTCATTTCGCAGATATCAAACAAACCCACTTAAGGGATCTTTTTGTAGCTAACCCTGAGCGGGCAAGCCAATTTTCGCTACAGTTTGAAGACCTACTGGTTGATTTTTCAAAGCATCGTATCACTGATGAGACCTTGAAGTTACTCCTCAAATTCGCTGAGCGTTGCCAATTGACTGAAGAAATTAATCGCATGTTTTCTGGGGAAAAAATAAATCTTACCGAGGGAAGGGCCGTGCTCCATACAGCTCTTAGGAATAAACCCACTTCTCCAATTTTTGTAAATGGATCCGATATCATGCCTAAAATTGGTGCCGTTTTGGATCGGATGAGGAATTTTTCCAACCGTATCAGAAATGGTGAATGGCAAGGGTATTCGGGAAAGCCCATACGAAATATTATTAATATTGGGATCGGAGGGTCGGATCTTGGTCCGAAAATGATTACAAAAGCCCTAACTCCATATCATCAGCGAAATTTGAGCTTCTACTATGTTTCCAATGTGGATGGCACCCATTTAGTGGAAACTCTCCGAGATTTGGATCCCGAAGAAACACTTTTCATCATTGCATCGAAAACCTTCACTACCCAGGAAACTATGACGAACGCCCATTCCGCCAAAACTTGGATTTTAGATCATTCCCATAATCCCGAAGCTGTTGCTAAACATTTTGTGGCGGTTTCAACCAATATTGAGGGAGTGCAGAAATTTGGAATCGATCCCGCAAACATGTTTGAATTCTGGAATTGGGTAGGGGGTAGGTACTCTGTTACTTCGGCGATTGGATTATCAGTCATGCTTGCAATCGGACCCGATCATCACCATGCATTATTGGATGGATTCCATGCGATGGACGAACATTTTCACACCACACATTTATCCCAAAATATTCCGGTTATTCTTGCACTATTGGGTCTTTGGTATAATAATTTCTTCGGTGCCCAAACCCATGCCATTTTGCCTTATTCTCAATATTTGGAGGATCTCCCCCGCTATTTACAACAAGCGGATATGGAATCTAACGGTAAATCCGTTACCAAGGACGGACATCCAATTTCCTATCAAACTGGACCCATTATTTGGGGTGAACCTGGGACCAATGGCCAGCATGCTTTCTATCAGTTGATTCATCAGGGCACGAAACTGATTCCGTGCGATTTTATTGGATTTGCCCAGTCCCACAATCCCTTGGGAGATCACCATATCAAGTTTATGGCGAATTTCTTCGCCCAACCGGAAGCTCTCGCCTTTGGTAAGACCGTGGAAGAATTGCGGGTAGCCAATGTTCCTCTTCCTCTTATCCCGCATAAAAAATTCGAAGGCAACCGTCCCAGTACATCAATATTGGCCCCGAAGTTAACCCCCTATGCTCTCGGGCAATTGATTGCTATGTATGAGCATAAAATTTTCGCACAGGGTATTTTATGGCAGATTTTGTCTTTTGATCAATGGGGCGTGCAATTGGGGAAGGAATTGGCCGGACGCATTATTCCGGAACTATCTTCTTCATCGGAATTACAGCATGATAGCTCGACTAACGAATTAATTACCCGATTTCGGAACTTACGTAAAACAGGATTTTAATCTATAAATTAAACGAAGAATAATTCAAATTAATCTAAATTGTGGAACCCACCATGTACGTTGGAATAAAGGAAGAATCAGTTGTTTTCTGTCAAATGGAGTTGGTTGATTATGTCCATCCAGAGCAGAAAACGATACTTGATTTAGAAAATCCCCGTGATCAACGTGCTGCCTCCCGCATTTTAAGACCTAAGGGATTGAATCCTAAGAGACGCCGGAGAAAGAAAAAAAAGAAGGGATCTGCGACCCAACTTCCCCTCAATTTCATTAAAAAACGTCCGAAATCAAAGCCGAAATCAAAACCAAAAACGAAATCTAAACCGAAAATTAAGCCGAAATCTAAAAATGAATCAGCGGCTCCCGTAATACCAGAGTCATTAGGATCTTCGTCATCACCGGAGTTATCGGAGTTGATAGAATCAAAAAAGCCATATCTTCCTCCCCCAGAATCCCCTTCGGGTAAGATTTCTGAGGAATTCATTTCCAAATTCGGGCACAGCGGCGAAATTCCAATTCCCTGTCCAATTTGCGAAGAGGCTTTATTGTTTTATCCCCAGGATTTAGATAGTGTTAGAATGGGAAGCACTCGCCTGTGTGATTGCGGAGCCATTGTTCGCATTACTACTCGCCAATATTATCTACGGATTTTTCATAACTTGGGGGTTCTGCCCGCACAATTTGATGATGAGGTTGTGATCCTTCCCACCGAACACCATGATTT
>JABCSI010000212.1 GCA_018238965.1 Promethearchaeota archaeon | reverse complement strand
CGGAGATACTTAAAAGATTTGTAAACTTTATGAACAACCCGGATGAAGATACAGCTGCAGAACAATTTGGAATGGGAGATAAGTATTTTGGCATATGTTTGATGCTGGTCACGATGCCCGGATTACCAATGATTGGCCACGGACAAGTTGAAGGGTATCGTGAAAAATATGGAATGGAGTTCAGACGCGCCTATCGGGATGAAAATATAAACCTCGGATTGTTGCAACATCACGAACGCACGATTTTTCAAATAATGAAAAAACGCTATGTTTTTGCAAATTCGGATAATTTCTATATGTATGATTTTTGGAGTGGTCCCAATGTTAACGAAGACGTCTTCGTTTATTCCAATTTTGTAGGAAATGAGCGTGCGCTGGTGATCTATAACAATCGTTATAATAGTACGAGCGGAACTATCACATCATCCGTTGGGTATAATGAAGGCGGAGAGATTAAGCAAAAGAATATCGTGGAGAGTTTAGATATACCCATTGACGGTTATTCCATTGTGAAGGATTATATGTCCGGTTTAGAATTTCTCTGATTAAATCGTGCAATCCATGAACATGGTCACTCTTTTAAACTACATGGGTACCAAGCTTTTTGCTTTTTGGATTGGCGAATTCAACCCGATAATGAATATTCTCATTATGCACAATTATACAAGTATTTAGGTGGAAAAGGTGTGCCCTCGATTCAAGATTCCCTCAAAGAATTGATTTATCAACCCATCCTAGAACCTTTCCGGCAGATAATGTCATCCGAATTCATTTCCCGATGCTATCTCACATATAATGGAACCTCTTCTGATAGTTCTCAGCTTGGCTCTGATTTCGCACAAGCATATCAATTATTCCTTGGGGAAATAAAAGTATATTTGTCTATTAAGTCAGATACAGGACCCATGCAAACTGAAGCGCTTTCGTTATTTAATAATTTGATTGGTCTACATAAAAAAATTGATTCAATCCCTCTGGATGAGATAGCTAAGACTTATTTACTTTCTGTTATACCTCAAACTGAGATAGAATGGGCTACACTTTATGCTTGGGTGGGTGTGCACAAGTTGGGAAACATTCAATTGGAAGATAGTTATAATTCATTAAGTCGCAGCTGGATTGAAGAATGGCGGCTTGGGAATGTCATAAAATGGGTAATAGGAGAAATTCAACAATCACCCACTAATGGGGGGGATACTTTATTTGTGATTAAATTAATGACCGAATTCCAAAATTGGTTCAGTATTCCCAAAGTGGATGATTCACCTCTCCAATATACGCTTTTAAAGCGCTTACTTCGGGAACCCGAAATTCAAAATTATCTCCGGGTCAATCGTTTTCATGATATTTTGTATTTCAACGCAGAACGGTTTGAATCCCTTTGTAAATGGCTGTTGAATATTGCTGTGCTCCAACTTTTAGGAAATGGGAATCACACAAAAATCAACGAAACAGTAAAAATAATTGACAATTGGCTACGTATATCTAATGAAGTAAAATATCAAGTCACAGCATTGCTAGAAAAATTACGGGAATAGGTTTCCAAATGTTTTTTAACAAATTCAATTCAATTATTTAATACTATTAAAAATAACAAACAGAGGGGAGAAATCATAACGGAAATAACAGATCTAATGGAAATTTGTAATCGGGGCCGCATCCAGGCTATTGGGAATGAGATTTTAACTCCCGAGCTCTCGGCTAAAATTGGGGCGGCCTTCGGCACATTTTTGGGCCCTAAGAGTATTGTGGTTGTATCACGTGAATATTCAAATAATTGTCGCATGTTGAAACGTGCATTTCTTGGCGGTTTAATGAGCGCAGGGGTAGATATCTTAAACTTACATTCAGCCCCTGCTCCAGTTTTACAATTTTGCATCCGCCGCTTTGGAGCCACTGCTGGAGTATATTTTTCATCTGTTTCAACCGGAAAGATGTATAATCAAATTCGTTTTTACGATTCATCCGGGATTGAATTTGAAAGGAGCAGATTAAACAGTGTTAATGAATACATGGTACAGAATAAGATTTACCGTGCCAAACCCTTGGATGTTGGAGCAATTACGAATATTCCCCATACCCAAGATATATATAAAAGGGCGATACCTCAATCTGTGGATCGGGAGCTCATAAATGAAAAAAATTTACACATCGTGGTTGATTGCTCCTATGGTCCTGGCTCCATCGTGTTCCCTGCAATCTTAACCAATTTAGAAGTGGATGTTATCGCAATAAATGCATATGAAAATGACCAAAAATCGGCGGAAATGTATCCAAATTTGCAATCGATCAAGGATGTTGTAAATATTGTTAAGGCTTCTCACGCAGATTTAGGGGTTGTCTTGGATACTGATGGTTCTCGTGCATTATACATTGACGAAGCGGGAAAATTGCTGAATTTTGAGGAATTGATGATGTTGTTTATCAAATATGAGCCCTCAATTATGCACACAAAGGATCAACCCATCATCACCACCGAGACCACATCAAAAATTGTGGAACAATTTGCCCTCGAATCCGGTGGGTATGATATTAAGAAAACACGTAATTTTCCAGGGGAGATCTCTCGCAGTTTACGGGAAGAACGGGGGGCGTTTGGGGGTGCAGACACCATGAAATTTTACTTCCCGTTGTTCGGACCATTCAGCGACGCAACATATACTACGATCAAACTTTTAGAAATTCTTTCACGGGAAAATGTTCCTCTTTCTGCGCTGGTTCGATCCTTTCCCCGAACAATCCATTCTTACAAAACTATTAATACAGATCCTGAAAACATGATAAATTTCAAAGAACGATTGCGCGATCTCATTCAGTCAAATCTCCATTCAAATATGGATTATCAGGATATAATCATTGGAATGAAAATTATAACTCAAGGGGTCGGCTGGGTGTCTATCACTCCATCATTGCACATAAGTGCCATTGAATTGGAAGCTGAAGGAGTGGATGCCGAATCTTCCGAAAAATTGATTCAAGAAGCAGAGCAATTTATCCTCCCGATAATCTAGACAAAGTTTAGATTTTCTCCTTTTCTTTTTTAGGATTTTCTATTTTAGGATCTTTTACATACATGCTGGTTTTAGTTGCTTAGTTATTTTATTCACTCGAAGAGCACAAATCCTCCCTCGATTCTTTCCTTGGTATGTGAGAGCAAGTTTTATAAGAAGCGTAGTGAAACTATAGTATGTATATACCCTAAGAGAATACTTTTCTTGGTGCTGAAGATGACCGATAAATGGAATGCTGTGATTTTGGCGGGTGGCATAGGATCTCGCCTCAACCCTCTCACTACCAATATTTGCAAACCAATGGTCCCCGTAGCAAATAAACCTATGGTAGATTATGCTATCGATCATTTGCAATTCGCCGGTATCAAGAAAATAATCATCGTGGTCAAGCACCTTGGTGAAGAACTACGTGCTCTTATCCAATCTACTTGGACTCCCGAAGTTCAGGCCAAATTAGGTATCGAAATTCTGGTTCCAAATGTGGACTCGCTGGGAACCGCCGATGCAGTACGCAAAGTAGCCCATTTGATCGATTCGGAGAATTTTGTAGTCAGTATGGCCGATATAGTTACCAACCTTCCGATGCGGGAATTTATGGAATTTCACGAAAGCAAGAAAGCTCAAGCCACCGTGAGCATGAAGCGTATTGAAGAGATGGCTTCAAAATATGGAAATGCACTAATCGATGACGATTCACGCATCATAAGATTTCTCGAGAAGCCTAGTAGCGATGAAATCTATATATCTGCACTCACAGGCGGAACCGCTGATACTCTTCCGATCATCAATACAGGAATTTACTGCTTCAATCGTGACATTTTGGATTTAATCACGTCCACGGATTTTATGGACTTTGGTAAAAATATCTTTCCCTATTTGTTAGAAAATACCTATGATTTGTACGGATTTGTTCGGGATTATTATTGGCTGGATGTGGGCAACCCTACAACCTATCTCTGGAGTAACTGGGATGTTTTACGATTATATGGATTTCCCATTACCCCGAATGGCGTTCGACAAGGTAGAACCAATGTTTGGTATGAAAACAATGAAAATCCTGCTATCAATCACGATAATTTTGTTTGTTTCGGTCATAATAACACTTTTGGTCCCAATTGCCAAGTGAAGGAACTCTCTTCAATCGGTTCCCATTGTATCTTCGGGGAAAATGTGACAGTAAATCGCAGTGTTATTTGGGATCATTGCAAAATTGGGAACAATGTCATCATTGAACAATCGGTTATCGCAGACGGATGTGAAATAGGTGATAATTGTGTGATTCGAAGTAATACCATTATTGGGCCCCATTCAAAAATTTCCAACAACACAAAGTTGGATTCCCAAACCATAAAGGAAGATAATTCATAAAGGAATATACCACCCAAGAATAATTACGATTTTAACCAATGCTAAATTGAGTTTGATATAGCCGTGATCTTAGCATCGCCTTTTTTCAATGAAAAGCAAAACTCTTAATGTGACCCGAATTATGCCAGATGTCCGTGAATATATCTTTAAAGTGACCGTGCTCGGAAATGGAGGTGTAGGGAAGACCTCCATGGTTCTTCAATTCACCGAACAGCGATTCCGTTCCAATTATATTATGACAATCGGGAGTAATTTTGCCATTAAAATGATTAAGCATAGTGATGATATCATTTGCCGCTTACAGATTTGGGATTTAGCTGGGCAGAAGAGTTTTAGTTTCGTGCGACCGGGCTTTTACCAGGGCAGTTTCGCAACTATTTACGTGTTCGACATCACAAATCGACAATCGTTTAAAGACATCGAAAGTTGGGTAGAGGAAGCCGATCAATATATTCCTGGCGTTCCACGTGTGCTGGTGGGCAACAAAATAGATCTGACGGATGAAAGGGTCGTTTCTCGCTCTGAGGGGCTTGCCCTCGCCCAGAAATATGGTGCAAAGTATTACGAAACTTCAGCGAAAACCGCTGAGAATCTGAATCCGGTCTTCAAAGAGCTCAATAATGATTTAGTCAAGCTCCACGTATTCCATCAAAGACCAGATCCTCCCAAATATTGATATTTTAAATCCATCATATTTTTGAATAAGTATCATTTTAGCCTTTTTACATCTTATTATTTTAACATTTTGCCATTCCAACTGTTTTTAGCTGAGATAGAATTATTGATATCACAATGATAAACATTGGCATCTAAAAATTTTTCAAATGGAAATGCCCATAGTATAATTATAGCTGCAAATTGCAGCAACAATTATCACTATTTCTGGAGAAAAATCATGTCTGCTTCACGCCAATCCAAATACTGTTGGGGATGTGGGAAACCACTTAAGGATAGTCAAAAATTTTGTACGTATTGCGGAAAACCCGTTAAACTAAATAAGAGCGCTAATCCATCTTCAACCAATACGCAACTTTCAGGATCTGATCCTCATGTTCGCACTGCTTCATTTGCGCCCCCCCAAACACCTCAATCACAATATGGGCAACAAAATCCTGAAGATCTCAGCTCAAAGTATATGAAAATTGCAGGAGTGCCACAATCTTCCGGCAGAGATCCGAGATCGCAACAATTGAGATCGCAAGAATATAATCCTTCGGCGAATTCACAAAGATTCTCCCCCGAGTCGGATAGATATCTGCGGGATAAAGTGGATAATATAGAACATTTGCTGACTGATGTCGATATCAAGAAAAAATTCGATGTATTGGAATATAAACTCAATGCCCTGAATATTGAGAATAAAATTTCAGATTTGGACAAAAAAATGGACACTCTGGCTGATAAATCTCAATCTGTTGATCCCCAAGTAATGGCCAAACTGAACACCATGGTAACCCAGAAAGATATCCAGGGAATCCACGATCGCATCGATAATCTTGATATGACCACACTGACAACTTTGGATTCCCGCTTAGCCCAAATTGAACAGAAAATTGCGCAACCCCGAGAAGACACCGAACAGGTGGTTAACCTAGCCAAGAATACTGTATCACGATTGAATTCCATGGAAGATAAATTTGATACTAATAATTTGGAGAATAGAACAAGGTTGAAACGGTTGGATGAGAAAATGGAGCAATTTGATAATCGTGTGGAACGGTTTACTGCCAATCTGGATTTATTGGTGCCGTCTTTAGTGAAGCTCACAGAAAAAATTAACCAACTCCAGGATAAAGTCACAATTTTAACCAATAAAACCCAGAAGGTGGAATCAAAGCAAAAATCCCTGGATTTACCTCCTTTTCCGAACAAGCAACCCCTAAATCTCGAGAAAAAACCTTCAGCAAAACCTCCGACTCCGACCGCCTCAGAAGAAACTCCAGACTCGAAAGAATCCCCGGTTAAGGAAGAAGAGGTTAAAAAAGCCACCCCTAAGATTAAGATATCGAAAAAGAAGCAAGTATCTGAATAAATTCTTTTTTCGTTTTCTATTTTTTCCTTCATTCTACTTATCTGGTAACAAGAAGAGTTTTGAGATAGTTGCGCATTTCTTCGATAGCAAAGTTTTCATAGTCTAAATAATCCCCAAGTCGACCCGTTTTAATCCGATCAATCGTTTGGATATTCCCATACATTATTGCCCATAAGAAATATGTACAATGTAATGGGTTTATTGGTTCTATTTCTCCATTGTCTATTGCCGATTGGATTATTTGGACCAGTTCATTTATCATTATATTTGGTTGCGAGTTGAATTCTTGTTCAATCGGTCCAAATTTTTCAGAAGGGGGCGCTTGTGTTGCAAAAATGAGCTGAAAACGATGGAAATCATGAGCAGCATTGTTCATGTAAAAACGCATTAATCTGGTTAGTTTTTCGAGGATGGCACAATTTTGTGATTCCGCAAAGGAATGGAATTTTTCATGAAACTTTTGATATTCCAATCTCTTGAATGCGTAAAACAATTCACGTTTACTCTGAAAATGTGTATAAAAATTAGATTTTGGCATGTTAATTTTATCAGTTAGGTGACGAATGCTGAAACCTTGAAAACCTTCCGAAAGAAATAAATTTCCTCCAATTTCGATAATCAAATCGCGTTCCTTTTGCTTCTGCTTTTTGAAGGGTGTGATGGACATCTGATAATATAACCCATGGTCGGATTCTCTTATAAATATTTGTACCGAATGTGAGTAACAACTGTGAAAGATAACATTATTCCGTTTTTTCCATTTTTCATCAGTAATCGAATGATTTTTTCCATAATTGAGTATTATTCAACGATTCTTGACAATATCGGTAGCGGAATGAATGAATTTCAAAGTTCGACCGGTGGTCGAGAAAAGTAAATATTTATAATATCTAATCACGAATCTAATATCACAACTGTAAAGGTTTGTGGAAAAATTATGGAAAAAAAAGCAAGCAGTGTTTTTGTTACCCATTCACTTTGGATCATAATATCTTACAACTTTTTTGAAATGGTCTCTCAAATTATTGGAAAATCATTCAGTGCTCTCTATCTCGTCTATTATGAAACTGAATTGCTTCTCGCTGGTGGA
>JABCSI010000211.1 GCA_018238965.1 Promethearchaeota archaeon | reverse complement strand
GACACTCACGACATCTGCCTTAGTTTTCAGTAACGCCCTAACAATCGGGGTCTTTATCGAAGTAATATCGACCACTACATGGTTTTCTGTGAGATGGGGGGCAATTTCTTCAATCACTTCCAATGTTTTGTCAATTGAGACCGCAATGATTACCATCGAAACCCGATTGACGAGTTGGATATTGGTGAGGGGTGTATTGATATCTGAGATGCAGGGACGAATCCCTTTGTTTACCAAGAGGGTGGCAATAAATTTTCCAAATTTTCCAAGTCCACCTATAATTCCGACAGAAATTTGAGATGATTGGGACTGAGTATTATTCATTTAGGTCTTCCTCTTGGATTGTGCGCATTTCTCGGATGATCAAATCAAATATTTGACGAACCATTTCTGGATTCAAGTGTTCCTTCAAAGCGAGATTCCAAAATTTTTGATGCATCTGCTTTTCCCGTTCTGGCTGAAACACTGCCAAACTTTGCTTCTTTTTTTCAGATATGATATGGGGAATGAACTGAAAGCGTTCTCCCAACAAAATTATGATTTCCTCATCTATCTGTGAAATTCTCGTTCGGATTTCTTGCAAATTCATTTAAAGATCCCCTTTCCTATGTATATGTTTCTTTTCTATGGTTAAATACGGTTGAATCTCTGTCACCAAGTCGTTAAATTGTGATGGTAACAAAGATTGAGCTCCATCACAAAGTGCATGTTCCGGATCATGGTGAACCTCGATTATCAAACCATCCGTGCCAGCCGCTATCGCAGCTTTACTCGCAGGTAATATGAGATTTCGTTTTCCCGTTGCATGGCTTGGATCCACAATGATAGGGAGGTGAGTTTGATGTTTCAAATACGCAACACCGGCCAGATCCAAAGTATTCCGCAAAGCGGGTTCAAAAGTTCGGATCCCTCGTTCACAAAGAATTATTTGATCATTCCCATTGACCATAAGGTATTCGGCAGCCATTAACCATTCTTGATAAGTGGCACTCATACCACGTTTCAGGATTATTGGCATGTCTAACTTAGCCAATTCTTTCAATAAATCAAAATTTTGCATATTTCGGGCCCCAACACGTAGGATATCCACAAAACGGCTGACTTCCTTTACATCTCGTGGATCCATTACCTCAGTTTCCACCAAGATGTCCATTTCATCCCCTAAATCACGGATTAATCGCAGTCCGTCATGTCCCAATCCTTGGAAGGAATATGGAGAAGAGCGTGGTTTAAAAATTGATCCTCGAATAACGTTGGCTCCTGCTTGCTTAACTTTTTGGGCTATGGTAGCATACTGATTTGCTGATTCAATGGCACAAGGTCCTGCAGCAAGTAAAAATCCGCCATTTCCCAGTTTGAGGTTTCCTATTTTAATAACTGTATTCTCTGCTTTATATTGTCGGCTATGTTTCATGTCTGTCATGTTCATTCATTATTCCTAAAATTTTTTTTGTTACTTGTTCCGGACTGAGTCCAAAAGCTTCGAAAAGATCACTATAGGGGGCGGAAGCTCCGAAAATATCCTTAACACCTATCCGCATTAGTGGTTTTGAATTCGGAATGCTTGCCAAGACTTCGGAAATGGCAGTACCCAATCCACCAATTACATTATGATCTTCCAGCGAAAAAAGATATCGGACTTGCCGATTGACCCTCTCAATCGGTAGGGGATCGAGGGGTTTGATAGTGCTTACATTCACCACTTTACAGTTGAATTCATGGTTTTCTAAAGACTGTTGAACCTTCAGGGCAATATGAACCATAATTCCAGTTGCAAAAATGGCACATTGTGAACCTGAGGGATCCGAAGAAGAATTTTGAATAGATTCAATTGAATTGGGATGAAGATTAGAACATTTTTGTTGGGAAGAGGTAATATCCTCTGTGGTTTCTAACGTTGAGGTTATTTCTTGCCGAATTTTTGGAGCGATTATGGGAATCTTAGGGCGACTCAAGCGTAAGTATACAGGATCCGGACATGTGAGCATTTCCCGAACCATGTGTATAGTTTCAATGGCATCAGCTGGTGAGAAAACTTTCATATTGGGAATTGATCGCATTATGGCAATATCTTCCAGTGATTGATGGGTTGCACCGTCTTCACCTGTCGCCAAACCAGCGTGGGTTCCGACCAACTTAACATTCAGTCGATTTAATGCTACCATGTTTCTAATTTGATCTAGGGCCCGTCCCACTAAAAATATGGCAAAAGTTGATACCACAACAATTTTTCCACACGAAGCTAACCCGGCCGCAACGCTTACCATATCCTGTTCAGCAATTCCTACATTGAAGAATCGTTCCGGATATGTCATTGCAAAGTGAGCCGTGTGCGTCGATTTGGATAAATCCGCATCCAATACTACAATATTTGGGTCTTTTTCTCCAAAATATCGTAGTGCCTTTCCAAAAGCTTCTCTAGTGGATATTTCAGGCTTGGATGCATCTTTCACTCCCAATATTTCATCGACATTCAAGGTTGTCAAAGATTGAATATATTGTGAGGAGGATGAGGGATCAGTTTCCACATTCATTCTGTATTTTCAACTCCTCTAGGGCATCTTTTTGATGATGATCGTTAATCAGGCTACTATGGTATACTGGATTATTTTCCATGAAAGTTACGCCCTTGCCTTTACAAGTTTTCGCCACAATCACGGTGGGTTTTCCCCTCATCATATCCACCATATCAAAGGCATTGATGATTTCGATAAGATTGTGACCATTAATCTCTATCACATTCCAATTGAAGGCCTTGAACTGATCGGCAATTTCTCCACAATTTTTGACTGTTTTAACGGGCGAATCCGATTGAAGATTATTTTTATCAACGATTACGGTTAAATTATCTAACCCAAAATGACTCGCCGTCATCACTCCTTCCCAAATTTGGCCTTCTTGGAGCTCACCATCCCCGACGAGCACATAAGTCCGATATTTCGCGCCGTCTAATTTCGCAGCCATTGCCATCCCACATCCGGCCGATATTCCCATTCCCAGAGACCCAGAACTCATATCAATCCCAGGAGTAATATCCATCCGAGGATGGCCAGGAAGTTGGGAATGTAATTGGCGCAAAATATCTTTCGGCTTAAGCGATAAAATCCCAAGATCTGCGAGAATGGCATACAGAAGAGGAACACTGTGTCCTTTACTGAGAATGAAGCGATCTCTTTTAGCCCAGCGTGGGTTTTCGGTATCAAGGGTCATTTTATAGTAATAAAGTACTGTTAAAATATCACACGCGGAAAAACTTCCCCCAACATGTCCGGATTCTCCCCGGGCGATTAATTCTATAACTTTTTGGCGAATTTCTGCTGCTTTCACCTTTAGGTTTTTTGCAATACTCATTATAGTCCGGCGAATATTCAGTGCTGTGGGCATCTGATCTAAAGAATTAGTAGGGCGTTCTTTGATGGAATTTGGAGACAATTCCATTTCAGATAATTTCATCTTGGGTAATCCTGTTGGGGGTAGTTCCGTTGGGAGTAGTTTCGTTGGGGATAATTCAGTGTCTAAGTTTTTTATCATTGTTATTTAATCACCTTATTAGGATAAAGGTTCAAGTGGCGATCTGAGAAAATATGGAATGTTAATTTGCAGATCGCCTAAAATGCATAGAATTGTCGATAAAAATATCGAAACATGCCATGCCATAGGGAGTAAAGATTGTGGATACTCGAAGTTCTTACTGTGCTCACGTGATACTTTGATTTTCTACCAAAATGGAAGAAGATACCCATATCCTGAGCATATCCAGCAGCTTCCACAAACTGGCTCACGCTCACGAGGTTAAGGAATTCAACTAAAAAGGGTAATACGGGTAATATGTCAATACTAAAAATTTGGACACGATTAGATCTTAAGCAATCGGAGATAAAAATCCTCACCTTTCGCTTTAAAAAAATATTCACCTTGCATTTTTTCATCTCCAAATCGTGTTAACGTTCTAACCCTTATCAGATAACCTCGCCTATTAAATTTTATGGGAATAATGAGTTTTGATAAAGATTGACTCCACATTTACAAAAAAGTTCCGAAAGGATAATAAAGCCGACTCGCCAACATTAATGTAGAACCGCCAGACTACAAACATGTTGAATTTGAATAATTACCCTTTATCATTAATGCTAAGACTTTTTATATCTTTCTTTTTTTTTCTTCCCAAATTCACCGTAAACTCAAATTAAAAATATTTAAGAGCTTAAGCGGAAGAAATTGTATGTCTTCCGATCCACCTTTAAATATTGAGAATAAAGAAAAACCTAAATTCAAAGTCCTTCAGACCTTTTTGATTGGTCTTGGCTTTATGTCATGCATGTTCGCATGGTCAATGTATAATTTCTATCTTCCTCGAATCTTGGCCGGACACAAAGTAGCTGAAGAGGTACTACGTGTTGGTATTTTCCAAGGTAACACCAGTAAATTATGGACCGGTGTGATAATGACTTTGGATAATATTGCTGCCATCTTGTTACAACCTTACTTTGGAGATCTCTCCGATCGTTTGGAAAGTAAACACGGCCGACGAACTCCTTTCCTGATCATTGGAATTCCCGTCGCAGCCCTATCCATGTTTATTATGCCTTATGCAATTAGAATCAATTCCATCTTTGCTTTATTGATTGGTTTTGTTGGTTTAGTTATAGTGTTTAATCTTGGAATGGCGATGTATCGGGCTCCTGTTGTGGCCCTTATGCCTGATCTTACTCCATCAACCCATCGTTCTATGGCAAATGTGATAATTAATGTGATGGGAGGGGTGGGTAGTGTCATTGGTATGTATTTACCTATAATTGTTGGAGGGATGGAATCGATCACTTCGAAAGTGGTGAATCGAACTACTTTTGAGAACCAAGATTATTTCGCCATGGATTGTGGAATTTTTTGGAGCTCGGCTGCCATTATTCTGATCATTCTAGTGTTATATCTGATATTTGTGCATGAAAAACCGACCGGGGATAAATTTTGGCACTTGGCGGATAAAACCATTAAGTTTGACCCTGACACATTGGAAATTATTCCGAATACCGATAAAACGGGCGGTAAAGAAAAATATAACATTTTCAAAGAACTCAATCTCATTCGGAATGCTTCGGATAAATCGACCCTATACATGTTCCTTTCGCTTTTCTTCTGGACGATGTGTACCGATGTCTTTGGAACCTTCTTAAGTCTCTGGGGGCCGGAATATGCCCTTCTATCGGATTCCATTTTGGGATCGATGTCGATCATCACCGCAGTGGTTTTATTGGCCTTAGGGTATCCCGCAGCGATCATTTCCAAAAGGAAAGGACGGCTTTGGACGATGCGTTTGGGCGCCTTATTTTTGGTAATTGCCTATGGAGCCTTGATTGTATTTCAGGAATTAGGACGGGCGAACTTTGGGACTATTGCGTTGGCAGGAGTCATAGCTTGCATTGTTCTAAAAACCTTTGGGGGGTCCTTGATTGCGATTTCTGCCATCACAATAACATGGCAATTGGCACCCGATAATAAGGTGGGCACCTATACCGGATTATATTATTTGTTTAAGCAACTCGGTCAAGTGCTTTCACCCATCCTATTTGGGGGAATTATCTCAATATTTACCGCTCTGCTTGGAGAAACGATGGCATGGATTACTTTCATTCCGTATTGTTTGATCTTTGCAGTTCTCTTCTATTGGACCTTTGCTAAAGTGAAGAAGGGAGAAGTTGGTGATTCGTGGGATCCTACTGAAGATGTTGAATCCTAGAAAAGATTAAATACGGAATAAGGCGTTTTTTTAAGAAAGATATAAACAATTTTTTTAATTTTCTTTACATTACCTTTTTCACTGTAATGGGTTCATTTATATCGACTTTTCTAAGGTTGTTTTTTATAATAGTCGAACTAAAATTAAACTCATTATCATAAACAGTTGAACTAATTCAATTACGTCTTCCAAATCCTCCGATGGGAATACAACCAAAGTATCAACGTCCAGGAAAAACTCTACTTGGCCTTACTCCGCAATAAGTCGCTTCCCGATACATTGAGAAAACATCGTACCCATCCCGTTGTAGACATATATCCTTCAAAACATACATATATTAGAAAATATTAATCCCATTGTTGTTTTTTTGGATTCCATAAAACGTTATTTTTTAGCCGATCTTGAACCGATTGACTACTTTTTCGCTTCTCTATCATGAAAATCCCCCATTAAATCAACATTTCGCAATAATCTTTCAGAGTCTTCTTAACATTTAGAACCTCAGCAAATTGCATTAATTTGTAGTAATTATTTTTTTTTGAATTGAGATATGTAGAAAGGGCCTCTTTCAAAGTTTGTGTTCCGATTTCCTTTCTAAATCTAACACAATCACAAAGGGTTTTTTCAATATTGTAGACTCTGAGATTATAGTCCCCAAATGTCTTTAAACCAATTCCCATATCAAAGAAACGGCCTTTCCATTTTTTAATTTTTAATGGTAAATTTACCGTTCCTGTTGGAATACGTTGATTTCGAGGTATAGCAATTTGGTAAAAGGGCGATACAAATGAAGTAAGATTATGAAAGTATAGGGCGGTATGCAAGCAAAAAACACCTTCGGGCACAATCATGGCAATATCGATAATTTCATCTTGACCTTCGGAATAGATATTGACCCAGCGATATAAGCCTGCCTTCATCTTAATTATTTTATTTTCTGATAAGAGCTTTTGAAGTATGTAATCGGATATCAGATTTCCATGTTTGGATTTTGAATAATACCATTCATTTTCTTTGAAAATTCTATATTGTTCACTAAAACCCGTCATAAGGTTTTCAACTTTTTTAAATATGTGCTCATTTATATGTAAGAGTACACGATTTTATAAAATTTTCGGGAAAATGTACTCTTAAGGGACGGCAAGATTACATTTTTCAAAAAATTATTCATACATTTCTTCACTCACCGCCTAATCTAGAACAAGTTCTTCCTCAAAATTGGTGAAAGTCGCTTGCCGGATGTGCTCATCGGTTACCCGATATTTAAAATTCGGGGTAACATAAACTGCCCCCATTTCCGACGATTGGGGATGCATCCCATTGTAAACGTATCCCATGCAGGTTCGCCGCATTTTTCCCCGACCGATATTAGCCAGAATCACATAATCGGGGCTGAAACCGCCGAACATTGGTTCACTCAGAAATATTCGTGGAGGCTTCCCCCGTTTTTTGTAATTGACCAGGAATTTCCATTTTTCTTGCACCTTAGTCGGTAAATCGGCCACATCAAAGAGCTCGGTCAGGGTTAATATTGCCATATGTATATCACTTCGTGCGCGATTAAATCGTTTAGCCTGTTAGCATTCCTTGGATAAAATATCTCCCAAAAACTATGGATTCTTCCTCGCTCAAATTAACCGCATCTCTCGGTATTACAAACATGCAAGTGTTTTAATATCCACAGATTATCTCTATAATTATTAGTATGAAAAAATCACCTGTTCCGCGAATCGTAAGATTTTCCCATTCCGCATTTCATCCATTATTCATTAA
>JABCSI010000210.1 GCA_018238965.1 Promethearchaeota archaeon | reverse complement strand
CAAGATTTGGCCCAAGTAATGCAAAAAAGCCGTGGTGTACAGATAAAACAAGACAGTGCATGGAGAGAACGGATGCATTTCAAAGGATATTCCGTATTTAGGAAAACAAAATCCTCAGAAATATTAGAAGAGATTGAACAACAAAGCGTTCCCGCGGATTATGACCTTGATATGATTCTGATAAATAATTCAATGTATGCTAAAGAGGAATCTCTGATGCGAGTCCTACCGGAACGAGAAAACCTTATTGAATTCGTTAAATTGGGCAATTTACCCGAAGGACGGTTTTTCCTTCCAAATTATACTCCTCGTGTTTATGTGAATAAAGGTTCTGTTAGAGCAATAGAATTCTTCCAAAAGCAACAAACCGGTCAAGATTTAGAATCCCATGGTGAAATTCATATTGAAATGCTTCCCTTCTCCCGTATTCAGCAAAAGCAAGATACTTCACTATTGCATGAAGCATTTCACATCCCACCAGAGGAATCCTTAGAGCAATTTCTAGCAAAACAAAACTCCGATGCCCCCTCAGAATAAATCTCCGCAAATTTTCATTTTTATGCAATAAACTGGATATGCGGAACAATTAATGCTCCCTTGAAGTGATATTAATGACAAATAAATCAATTCCACCATCAGTTCAGCATTGGTTTACTCAATTACTGACTGAAATCACACCCACTGAACAAGAACAGAAACATCTATCAACCATAATCCAAAAAATCACAGATATTATCCAAAATTCAATACCATCTAAAAATATAAAAATTAATTTTATAACCCCCCAAGGGTCAACCGGAATTAAAGATACTGCTCTACGCAATGCCTCTGACATAGATTTATTCATAGGCCTCGATCCCAGTATGCTTGGAGATGTTATTAATCTCTCCAAATCAAAAATCCGAAATCATATTCGGGAGCTCTTTAAAAATTTGATAACCGATTGGTTAATTCCTGAGTTGAAACGACATCAAATTCAAAATCCAGTTAAGAATTATGCAGAACACCCCTATATTTCTGCAAAATATCAAGGAATCGATTTGGATATCGTGTTTTGCTTCGATATTTCGGAAAAATTTCTTTTTACTAAAGGACTCTTAACGGCGGTGGATCGAACTCCCCATCATAGTCGCTACATTTGCCAACACATGACAGATACCCAAAGAAATGAGGTAAGAATTCTTAAATTTTTATTTCAGAAATTCCACTGCTACGGAGATAAAAGTGCAGTTGGGAGAAGTGGTTTTTTGGGATATATTGCAGAACTATTGATTGTGCAATACGATACTGTGTGGAACCTTATGTGGAGATTTACCGAATTGGAATCTTCTGTATTATTTTTAACGCCCCTAAATCCAGAATTAAAGAACCCTTACCATAACTTAACCATTGAAGCGGCTCGGAAGAGATATTTCAGAGATGATTTCTTGGTGATTATTGATCCAACCGATCTTCATCGAAATGTGGGATCTTCTGTTTCAATTCGGGCTTATCGGTTAATCCGTCATGAATTTCAGCATTTTCTTTCAAATCCATATCCAGAATTCTTTATCAAGGATTCTCTTCCATCCATTAGATCCATAGATTTAGATTTAGATTATACTCTTTCCAATTTCTTCTACACCGAGTTTAAAACCACCGATTACGCCCACTACACTAAATTTCGGGATAAGCTTTATTCTGCGATGGACAAATTCATAAATCAAGCAAGCCAAGAAGTCACTTTAGAGCCTAGATTTGAACAGGTAACAGGAGAGTTGCTGTTTGATGCTTCGAAGGGAGAATTTGTTTTAGCTTTTTTTACAACTACTCCCCAGATATCAAAAGAATTCATCCGTCGTGGTCCTAAAGCAAATGGTCATGCCCATGTAGATAAATTCCGGGCAAAACATCCCCAGGCATACATCTCAGATGGAATATGGTGTACGATAAAGGAACGAAAGTATGTTTACTTTAATGATTTAATGAAAAATTATTTTAGCAATATTCAAATTACTAATTTGGAGATTACAGATACTGGAAAAGCTACTGATGAGAAATATTCCGAATTGGCTGGGCAAAGTATGGCGAATCTGGCACTTAACATTCTTCCCTTTGAATTTCTAAAAAAAAAATTTTAAGCATTTCTACTGGAACTAAGAATATATATTTGTACTTGAACTAAGAATTTTATGGGAAATTCAGTAGAAGAAGTGGCTTTGGAAGATTATGAGGTAATGTTAAGGAAAGCCAATCTGGAAGAATCGAAAAAACCCCTTCGCACTTTTGCAATATTGCGTCAATGTTTTCGGACGCTCAAGCAAGATTATAACGCATTTTTAGAAATGTACCCAGTTAGAAAAACCGATGTGATTAATTTAGAACGACGCATTGCAGCTATGGAAAAACGACTTAAAATTGCAACGGACGATTACCACGAACTTGAAATTAATATTGCCAATGCCCGTGTGCACAAACAACAACATCGCCTAGATCTAGTGCTGATAGATTATCAAAGTATTTTATACCGGGCCGGAAAATTAAAACAAAAGGAACTGCTTGCTCAGTACCAGAACATTTTTTCCGAAGCCCAAAAGGAATATGATAATAACATCGCCACTTTAAAGGATTCCATAAATATAGTTGAGCAAAGTCAAGCCTCTAAAGATTATTCAACAGCTTTATCACACATTGAACAAATTCTGCTCATCGCCCCCAAATTAGGTAAATCTGAGCTGGTAGATAAATATGGTAAGATCGCCGCAGAACTGGAAAAAACATTTGAAGAGGAAGAGGCCAGTAAAGCAGCTGAGGAAAAGGCAAAACGAGAAGAAAAAGCACGACTTCAAGCCCAAGATGAGGAAAAACGGCAGGAAAGGGAAGAAGAAGAACTCAAAAAGTTGGAAGAAACCGAGCAGAAGATGCGGGAAGATGTGGCTCGTGAAAAGCGTGAAAATGAATTGAAGAAACAACGGGAAGAAGAAGAACGCATTCGTGTTGAAGAAGCACCGCTTTTTCAAGAAAAATCGGATTCTGTCAAGAAAAAAGCATCCGAACTCAAAGCAGCTAAGCAACAAATGAGCTCGAAAAAATTGAAATCTATCTCTCCAACTGAAATTATCAATATCTCTACCCAAGAGATCCTCTTGATTGACCCAAAAAATTTCCAAGATTTAACTGCTGACCACATCGCGAATTTTTCCCAAACCCAATTACGGAATTTAACCAAGGAACAGGTCCAAGCTTTAACCCAACCACAATTGCAATCCCTCAGTCCTGAGCAGATCACCACCTTCACGGTCAAACAAATGCAATATTTCACACCTACCCAGGTGCAAATGTGGTCCCCCACCCAAATCCTAGATATCACCCCTGAACAGTGGCAAGCCTTAACTTCAGATCAAATTCAAGCCATCACCCCAGAACAATTATTGGGTTTAACCGCTGATGATTGGAAAGAATGGGATCCAGAGATGCTTAGGTGGTTGACCAAAAATCAACTCTCTCATGTGATTCGCCATTTCACCACCGATCAAGTACAATACTTAACCCCTCAACAACTCACATGGATTTTGGATGATTTATCAGATGATCGTATTCAGGGTACCGCACGCCACCATATTCAAACCTTAACACAAACTAAAAGTAGACATGTCGGGGATTGGGTCCAATGGTCCACCAATATTCAAAAAGAAGATAGTGAGAGCCTTTTGAAAATCGCTATTTCTTTGGTAGATACACAAAAAATCCCAAAACCCAACCGTTACAATCTAAGCCGATATGCTCTATTGCAATTGCTAAAAAAAAAGCAGTAAATTGAGACATGAATTACTCCCTTTTCATACCTTCCTCCGAGATAAATGCAAGTATCACACTTGATTGATTTCAATTTATGCACCACATGAAAATATGATTTTAACCTTTAAAAATTAGAATTTTTCCGGGGATACTTGTTGCATACTTCAAAAATAACAAAAAAAATTAATTGGATTTCGTGGACATATAGCCACAGGTACACTTTTGAGCCACTTTTCCACACATAGGACAAAATTCTACACGTTTCTGGTGTATACGGATCCCTTTTCGTAATGGTGGAGTGGGTTCTACTCTTGTCGATGCAGATCTTGCTGGAACTGGAGGGGCAGATAAGGGTGAGGTTGAAACAGGTGGTTTAACAATAGGAAGGATAGGTTTTCTCGTTTTTTGGGGAGGAATTTCTGGTATTGTAATTTCTTCGGGAGATGGCGGTAATGGAGATATATCTCTATCATCGAAGGACACAATAGGTTTTTTGGAGGTTTTTTTAGAAGTTGGTTTTGTTCTTACTTTTTTAGGTTTTTTTTCCTTTATGGTAGATTTGCTTACATTGAAAACCTGAAACAAATCGGCACCTTTAGGGGTTGGTTGAGGTGGAGAACTGTCTTTTGGAACACCAAAGAAGAGCATACTTTCAAATTCACCCCCTTCATCCATGGGCTCCAATTCAGTTTCATACATCTCTACTGGGGGTTCTGGTTGGAGAATTGGAGTTTGCACTGGAGGTAGATCATTTTCTATTGTGTCGGATAATTCAGGAGGAATAGGTGGTTCATCTTCGGTGGGAGTTAAAATCCCGACTTCTAGATTCAATGATGGTATTGGAGAAACAAGACGTACTTGGGGTTTCTCGGTGGGTCTTTCTATTTTTGGCAGTTCCAATGGTTTTCGTTTCGGCATGCTCGGGATGGCGAAATCATCATCGTCATTCCCATCATCTTGGAAGTAAACTCGTTCAGGGGATTTAGTTGAAGATGTTTTCATTCCGGTATCTGCTTGACTTGCTATTCTGGCATCCGATGTTTGTATATCTGAAGGTGTGGGAGAAGAATTCCGTTTCGGAATCTTGGGAATTTGTAATTTTGATGGAGATATTGCTGAAATCTTGTTCTCCGCTCCGGGAATTGTCTCAATCGCAATGTCGGTTAAAGATTTAACACGAAGATTTGCCTCTACCACCCTTTCTTTGGTTTGTAACTTAAATTTCGAAGAGGGATGATTTTCTGCTTCAGAGGGTGCTGGAGGTGGAGTTCTCTTTGGGGGGGCCGGAATCGGCGGAACTGCAAGCGGAATATTTTTTATTTGGGGTGCAATTTTAGAAGGAGGAGGTGATGGAGTGGGTGGAGAAGGAGTAGATGGAAGTAAGTTTTCAAGTTCAGGCTCAAATTCCAAAGCTTCGCCAAGAGCAAGGGCTTCTTCATCCAATTGAATTTCCTCGGGAGGAATAAAAGTTAATTGATTAGAAGAAGCATCTGCCCCCTTATCACTATTATTTTCCAATTCTGGTTCATATTGGAGTGCCTCCCCCAGCGCTAAAGAATCCTCATCCAAGACGATATCATCGGGCATCACGAAATCCAAGCCCGAACTTGGTGAAGGTGTTGGTGGAGATGGAATAGGCGGAGTGGATGGAGTAGGAGGAATAGAAGCAAGGGGAGTTTTTACCGGAGGAATAGAGGGTTTTACCACAGGTTTTGATGATATTGCCTTAACAACAGGTTTAGGTTTTTGTACGGCAGGTGCTCTTTTACTTAATGTGGAAGCCAGTTGTTGAGCATTCCTTCCCAGTCGCCCATAATCCATCATATCTGCAAAATCCTTAACCAATTCAAGTAAATCCGATGCTTCCTGCAAGTATTCTGGATCGTCAAATTTACCCAAAACAAAACTCCGGAACATGAAAAATTCGTGCATTAACCGGTCTTCTTGCAAATTTCTAGCTAGGGTAATTCCCCCATCAATCATTTCCAGCAATTCGTCCGCTTTTTCACCTACGTGTTGGTGTCGCTCATGTTCCACTATTTGTTTTTCCAGTTCGTAATAATATTGAGTGGCACTGAGTAAGCAATCAGGACAAATAAGATGGTTTGCTTGAACTGGTTGTGAGTTTGGATTTTCAGATGCACTATCCCGTAACAGCAAAATCCCCTGACAAGTAGCGCAACGTAATCGAGATGAGGGTTCGGCGTCTTCAGGATTAAGAAACAGAACTTTTTTCATATTGTCGACCAAACTTTTCGATTTCTGAATTACATCCAGAAAAATCGCTTGCCCCCAAACGATGGGGTGATCAACGGGGAACCCTGCAAGTTTATTAATTCCGTGTGGCATAAAGGATACAACCATATTATCCTCATCGGTGGTAAGATTTAATAATCGATGTCCGGGTAAAACCACAGAAATCTTTCCCGACATAGATTCACATTTAATATCTGGTAAGTAGTGATAAATACGGGAGATCCCACATACGTCTGCTGAGACTGGGTGATACTTAGTACTTGGGTCAAAGGAGACATTAAATTTTTCTGAAATGGTGGATTTCTCCGGATCTTCTCCAAAACTGGAATAAAGGATCCAATGGATGCGAACTTCGGGAAAGGCGATTACGTCCTTCTTAAACAATTGTCGTAATTCGCCGAGAGTGGGGGTTATGGTCTTCATGGGGATCTAGCTAAAGTGTTGGGCGAGGGGAAAGAACTCGGTCGATCTCGTTATTGCATGGCAATTAAGAGGGAGATCTTCCACCCGTTCTGATTTCTACAATCTATTGATCTATCAGAGAGAGAAATTAAATAATTTGTCCTTTTCGTGAATTACATCGTTTTTGTCAGTTATCGATCCCCCATGTTCGTTTCCACTGCGATTAAAATTATGAAATTTACATCAACAACTGTACCATTATTTCGGTATTCCAACTTCGATGTAATTTCTTGAATTGGTCCATATTTGACAACTTCTGGTTGGTCTTTTTTTTACTGTATTGTCAAAAAAAGAAACTCCAAATGAAACGGAGGAAACCGACTCCGCCTCGGATTCACGCGCATGCAGAAGGTACTGCAAACCACCCCGGGAAATCTCGATCATCACTTGAAAAAGCTCATGGAAGCGGGGTGGATTTCGGATTCAATCTTTTTTTCCCCACGGCCATTGAAGATCTTCCAAATTACCCCCTTTGGAGCAGGTGAATTTGAGGTGCAAATCGCTCAATTTAAACGTGTAGTGCGAAAACTTTAGCTTTGAAATATTATTTCTTAAAGATTTTGAGTTGGAAATATCTATACCATAAGTCGGCGAGTAATTCTCTGTGGAATTTCCAATATCAGTGCTTATAGTTAGATATTAAATTACAGTTAAAAAATTAGATTATAAAATTAGACCAATCTACATTTTCTGGTCTTGCTGTCTAATTCTTTGGAAACTTACTCTTTTGGAGAAAATTCTTTTAATAATCGATTCTTAGTTGCTTTACGCAATTGAAAATAGAGTTTTTTAAAAAGAGCTAACTCATCCTCTAAAAATTCGATTTTTTCTTCTAAAATATTTATTCTTGATTGATCCCTTTGAAGATCTCTTAGAGTGGTATTTGACAACCCTGATCCGAATTTCTTTTTTAACTCTTCTTGAATTAATCGATAGGAAGTCTTATTAATTAAGAGTTTTTCTGCCAATTCGATCTTTTCTTTACTAGATTTTCCCAAAGATATTTTCCCCTAACGATTAATTCACTTATTATTTC
>JABCSI010000209.1 GCA_018238965.1 Promethearchaeota archaeon | reverse complement strand
CCGATTAATTTTTTGTAAATTGAACTTTTCTAAGGCTGCATGGAAATCCCGCTGAAGAATATTTTTTCGCGACTTATTTTCGAGACGTTTCCGCAAGGCTATCATGGCCGCTTCCGAACAAATGGCTTGGATTTCCGCACCGCTCAGTCCCTTGGTACGGGTAACCAGATCTTCAAAATTTAGTCGGAAGACAGGTCGATTGCTTAAATGAATGCGGAGTATGGCATCTCGGGCGGGGGCATCGGGTAAGGGAAGTTCTATTATCCTATCAAATCGTCCCGGGCGCAGGATCGCCGGATCCAATATATCGATCCGATTCGTGGCTGCGATTATCCGAATATTTGGGTTTGGAATAAAACCATCCATCTCGGTTAGCAATTGAAGAAGAGTTCGATTAACCTCCCGCTCTCCGGATTGCATATCTCCGGTGCGTCTACCCGCTATGGCATCAATCTCGTCTATAAAAATGATCACCGGGGTTTTGCTCTTCTCTTTTCCATCTTTATTTTTTTCCCCATCTTCATTTTCTTCCCGGGCCTCCTTAAAGATTTCCCGGATCATTCGAGCCCCTTCCCCGATGAATTTCTTTACTAATTCTGATCCCGCCAAATAGAAGAACTTTGCATTGCTTGCCTGGGCGACAGCTTTCGCAAGAAGTGTTTTTCCGGTTCCGGGAGGCCCGTGTAACAGAATTCCTTTTGCAATTTTGATATTGAAGTGTTCATAGGCTTCCTGATGTGTGATTGGAAATTCGATCACTTCCCGGATTTGTCTAATTTCCTCCGTAAGTCCACCGATTTCACCAAAATTGGCGGCGCTAAGATTATTTTGATTATTCTGGTGATTTTGATGCTGTAAATGCGCATGGGAACTGTTAATTTGGGGGAGTTTTTCCAGAATTGTCATACTGCGTTGGTGAACCGAAACATAATCACCTGTGGTTAATATGAGCACCTTGGCTTTTTTACATACGAATAGTTGGCCCGATATTACTTGCACAATTACTTTGTCTTCGGTGTTCTCCAGTACCTTTTCCACAATACCTACAAGATGAGCGCCGGATGATAAGCGTGAAATTTTCTCCCGTGCTTCTTGGTATTTTCGCTGAAAACGATCCCGATCCGCTTGAAGATTTTGAATATCCATTTCCAGGGATAGGGATTTCCGGATGGCTAACTTTTCTCGGCGCCGTATCCGATCGATTTCTTCCTCCAGCTCGTGATACTCTGGAGAAAACTGAGAAGATTGAGAATGCTGAGAATGTTGAGAATGCTGAGAATGTTGAGAATGTTGAGATAACTGAGAAAGCGGGGGGGAATTGGATTTAGTTGTAGGCATTATACTCCAAAAACAAAAGGAACATTTAAGGACATAGGTGTCTTCGATTTTTGAAAAACAATGCGGACTTATCTTGTATCGGCATTTCAATTATGTCGGATTATGTCCAAAAAAATACTAATCTATTGCATTCTATTGGATTCCATTGGATTTTATTGAATTTCATTGGATTTACTCGGAGGTGGCGAATCAGAAGTCGGTTTAGGGTTCCGTTTCATGGTTAAATTCCAAAGAGTTGCATTCTTAAGTATGATTTGAAAGATTTCCTCATCGAAAGATTGGTAAATGGATTGATCATTTATACCTGCATCTAATTGCTCTTTGAATTTTGAATAAAATTGATCGAGTCCCTCATCCCCTTGACTTAGAAACTTATCTACCACCCGATTGGGCCGAAAGAAAGTTGTTAGAACTAGTTTGTTCCTATGGATTATGCGCATCTCAATGTCCAGACCGTCGATGAAAATCCGTCTAATGCTCCCCACGTTCTCTTCACCAAAGATGGATAGGGCGGCGATGAATTTAGACATATTATTTACGCGAATGTTTGGATCTACCTGAAAATTATACAAAACGGTTCCTGAATATCGTGAAACTACAATTCCCAAGACATATCTCTCTAGAAACGCCTTAATTATCTTGAATTTCAACCGGGGGATTTTATTGGATAACATATCAAATCGATCGAAGATCAGAATCGGAATATTGTTAGAATCCTTCTTGACATCCTTTGGATCATTTTCTTTTTTTGGATCCTTATCTTCCTTAGGATTCTTATCTTCCTTAGGAATCTTATCCTCTTTAGGAACGGTCATATCCACTTAAATTCTACCTTTCATACAAATAAAATGTTTCCAAATAAAATAAGTTAAAAAAAAGTGATTCGTCAGTATTGATCTATAACTCTTCCTCGATTTTGAAAATCTCAATAGCTAGTTTTTGGAACATATCGTCGACGTTTTCACCATTTTTGGCCGAGCATTCCATGAACATGAACCCATGTTTCATCGCATAATCTAAACCGTCTTGACGGGAAACTTGACGCACCAGATCGATTTTATTGCCTACCAACAAGGTAGGTATCTTCCCGCGATTATCCTCCATCTCCTGAATCCATCGATCGAGATTTTCAAAGGTCAAACGATTAGAAACGTCATAGCAAAGCAAAGCTGCATGCGCATCCCGATAATACATTCCACGTATCTTATCGTAAACTTCTTGCCCAGCTGCGTCCCAAATATTCATTTTAGCCGTGAAGCGGTAGGCACCTCCGAACAGGATATCGCTCGAGATAAATTGACCTTTGATCTCTTTGCTACCGAAGTCAACACCTAAAGTCGTTTTTAAATCTTTTTTGAAGTAATCGTCGGTAAACCGGACTTTGATTGCAGTTTTTCCCACTGTAGTGTCCCCAATTTCGATTATCTTCCACGAATAATTATTACGGATAAGCGACCTCACTTCATTTTCCGCCCACTCCTCGATTGCTGCGCCCGATATAAGATTATCGGCCAAGGCGGTGATCTCTTCAAGGCGAATAATAAATCCACTTTTATATGTATCGCTTTCCATTAATTTTAGGGCTTCAAGGTTCTTTTCTGCGATTTTACCTGAACAAGGAGCATTTAACGTAGTGATTCCCGCATCGGTAGTTATTGCTGCAAAGGGTTCACCAATTTTTACTTCGGTTTCAGCCAGAATTTTTAATTCTTTGGGATTTTTGAGAAAAGCGTAGCCGACTTGATCAATTCCAAGTATTTTTTCAGTCCGATCGACGTAAATGTGCTGATATTTTGTATAAGATAACTGATCGGGTAATGAAAACCGTCCATCTGCGATTATTACCATTTTTACAATTCCATCTCCAATATAAATGGATGTTATTAAATATGATCTAAGTTAATATAATTGTTTCGATTTCGTTTTGCTTTAAGTGAAATTATTGTCTTTTTGTACCCTAAAAGGATGGATTTCAATACATTTGGAGAACATTAATAAATAAAAAAAGCCAATCTGTAACAACTATCGAATCTAGTATCTTATCCTATTTTCGGTTCTCTAAAAGTTATATCTTTTACCCTATGTGGGTCATTATTATGTCTCAAAAATCACGTCTCCTTGAGTTTAATACCGATATCGTGGATGTGCTTAGCATTGAAAAGGATTTAGAGAAAATTCGTGCATGTATTCAATGTGGAGCTTGTTCTGCAGCATGTCCGAGTGGAAACTACACCGCTCTACGAACCCGAAATGTTATCCGTAAAGCATTATTTGGTGTGCAATCCGTTCTCGAGGATCCCGATATCTGGTTATGTAGCACATGTTTCAATTGCTACGAACACTGTCCCCGGACAATTCCGGTTACCGAAATAATATTAAGTCTACGCAGAATGGCGGTCTCCCAAGGCCACCTCCCTGATCCTTTGAAAGGAGTCATCCATAATCTGATGAATAAAGGTCATGCCGTTCCCATAGATCCAAAATGGAGTCAACTACGTGCCAAACTGGGCTTGGATCCGATGCCTCCCACGGTTGAAAAGTATCCCGAAGCGTTAGTTGAAATTTACGATATATTTTCAGCGATCAAATTTAATTCCAGGATCCCCCATCGATAGGAAGAATGATTAAAATGGTAGAATCACACGAAAAAGCTAATACAGATGCGGATCCATCCAAATCCGAAGTACAGTCTGAAGCCGTACCTGCAGTCGAGCCCCATAGCACGTATTCTCTCTTTTTGGGATGCGTTATTCCGAATCGATATCCCATGATTGAGAGTTCCTCGCGCGCTTTATTTGAACGATTGAACATCGGAATCAAGGAAATGGAAGGTGCATCATGTTGTCCCGCGCCTGGAGTGTTTCGTTCTGTGGATAAAGCTTTATGGCTTTCATTGGGTGCCCGTAATATTGCGATTGCCGAACAAAATCAAGCCAATATTGTATCCTTATGTAATGGTTGTTACGGCACATTACATGAAGTGAACCATGAAATTAAGCATGATTCCGAGTTGAAATCGCGCATCAATACTATATTGGATAAAACTGGTAAAGAATTCCAAGGATCGATAGAGGTCAAACAAATTGTGGAAGTGCTTTACTATGATTACGGGATCGATAATCTGAAAAAATTGATTACAAATCCTCTCGGATTGCGCATTGCAGTTCATTACGGCTGTCATTTGCTCAAACCTTCAGATCTTAAACCCTTTCCCGAAGATCCCGATGATCCCCATTTCTTTGATGAATTGGTGGAAATCACAGGTTCTGTTTCTGTGGATTATCAAAACAAACTAATGTGTTGCGGAGCAGGTGGATCTTTAAGAACGGGGAATAAACCCAGTAGTTTACAATTTACCTTGGAAAAATTACGCAATATGCGATCCGCCGGTGTGGATTGTATTATCACCTGCTGCCCATTCTGTCAGCTCCAATTCGACTTGGGTCAATTGGAAGTAGCCAATGAACTGGAACCCGGTGAAGAGCCCTTTAAGATCCCGGTTATTTATATCAGTCAATTACTTGGACTTTCCATGGGAATGTCTTTGGAAGAGATGAGCATGATCAAACCGGATATGAAGGGAATATCGCCTTTTACTTCCTTTGATCCCGTACTTGAAAAATTAGCCCGGGAGAATCGGCTTGCCCCCACAGGAGATGATCACCATGAGTAATGATCAACCTACAGATCAACCTACGGACCAACCCCAAGATCAATCCAACGATCAAACTAAAGACCTTGCCACGGGTAAACCAAAAATTGGCGTGTATCTATGCCACTGTGGAAAGAATATCTCAGACGTCGTTGATATTCCTGCCCTTATGCAATCCACTAAGGATAATCCCGCGGTTACAGTTGTGAAGGAATACAAATTTATGTGTTCTAAGGCTGGCCAAGAATTAATTGCCGAAGATATCCGCAATAACAATGTTGATCGGGTAGTCGTGGCGGCATGCAGTCCGTTGATGCACGAGGAAACTTATCGACGTGTGCTTAAGGATGAAGGTGTTAATGAATTTTACTTTGAACAGGCCAATATTCGGGAACATGTATCTTGGGTTAATCTCCGTGATAAGAAAGGCGCGCTTAAGGTAGCTCATGATCACGTGTCTATGGCAATTGCCAAAGTATCCAATAATGCCCCCCTCGAACGCCAAAAAGCAAAAGTAACCCAAAAGGCTTTGGTGGTCGGTGCAGGGATTTCGGGAATGTTTGCGGCCCTGGATTTGGCCGATAAATATCCGGTGACTCTTGTGGAGCGATCTCCAACCATCGGTGGTCACATGGCTCAACTCGATAAGACTTTTCCTACAATGGATTGTTCTGCCTGTATCATCACACCGAAAATGGTGGAGGTTGGCCGACATCCCAATATTGAATTACTCACTTATTCTGAAATCGAAGACGTAGATTTGAACATAGGAAACTATGAAGTCAAGATTCGGAAAAAAGCCAGAAGAATCGACCATTCGATTTGCACCGGTTGTGGTGCATGTGCAGAAGCATGTCCCGTTACGATACCCAATGCATGGGATATGAATATGGGATTCCGCGCTGCCGCTTATGTGCCATTTCCACAAGCTGTTCCCGAACAATATACCATCGATAAAACGAATTGTATTGAATGCCAATTATGTGTAGATGCCTGTGAGGTGCATGCAATCGACCTTGCCCAAGAGGATGAAATCATAGAGCGCACTTTTGGATCCGTGATTCTCACTACGGGTAATGATATCTATGATCCCACACCCTATGCCCGATATGGATATAAGAAGTACAAAAACGTCCTTAGCGGAATTGAAATGGAACGTTTAATTTCCAGTACCGGACCAACCCTAGGGAAGGTAATTAATCCTCATAATCACGAGAAGCCGAAGAAATTTGCCTTTTTGCAGTGTGTCGGTTCACGGGATTTCCACGAGGGTGCCCATAAATATTGTTCGCGAGTTTGCTGTATGTATGCAATTAAGCAAGCCCGGCAATTGAAGGAAAAGTATCCCGAAGCCGATATATCTATTATTTTCATTGATATTCGTGCATTTGGAAAAGGATATGAGGAATTTTATGAAATAACTTCTCGGGAATACGGAATTAGATTCATTCGTGGACGAATTGGAGATGTATTCCAGGATTACGATGGAACTCTAATCATTCGGGGCGCCGATACTCTGTTAGCTAATAAATTTGAGCTAAGGGTCGATATGTTAATATTATCTACAGCTCTGGAGGCGAGAGCGGATTCATCCGACCTTGGCCGTATGTTTGGAGTTCAAAAAACCGAAGATGATTTCTTCATGGAAGCCCATCCCAAGTTGTTCCCCGTGGACTCTCTCACTGATGGTATTTTCATGGCCGGAACCTGCCAAGCACCCAGAGACATTCCCGATTCCGTCGCTCAAGCGAAGGCGGCTGCTTCCAGTGCCCATAATTTCATGAATTCGGGAGAGGTGGAAATTGAACCTTATTATTCCGAAGTATTGCCCGGAAATTGTTCGGGATGTAGATCTTGTATTTTGATATGCCCATACGATGCTATTAGTTTCGACGAACCATCCCAAAAGGCTTCCATAAATACAGTCAAGTGTAAGGGTTGTGGGGCCTGTGCAGCGGTCTGTCCGTCCAACGCTATCATGCAAAATCACTTCAGTCGGGACCAAATATTGGCCGAGCTGGCATCACTATTCCCGTGGCAAACGCAACCGAATTATCCAACCCAGGAGGGTAAATAAATATGGCAGATACCGTGAATCAAGTATCCTCAACAGCTAGTTCTGCAATTGGAGGTAAAGCGGCTCCTTACGAGCCCTACATCGTATGCTTTGCTTGCAATTGGTGTACCTATACAGGTAGCGATCAGGCCGGCAGAAGTCGTATGCAACGCCCAGCGAACGTCCGAATCATCCGAGTTATGTGTTCTGGCCGGGTAGAGGTGGAATATGCTCTGGAGGTCCTCAAACGGGGCGCCGATGGAGTTATTATCGGAGCATGTCATATTGGAGATTGTCATTATCTGACAGGAAATCATAAGGCTGTTCGTCGCTTTGCAGTGGCTAAGGATCTTGTTGCCCAATACGGACTCAATCCCGAACGATTGCAATTTTGGCATATTTCCGCAAGCGAAGGTGCAGAATTCACAGAGCGCATTAAGGAATATGTTGAGGTGCTCAAGGAGTTGGGTCCCAGTCCGCTTAAGGCTATGGCCCCGCAGAATTATCCTGCTCCAAATAAGGAGGGATCATTATG
>JABCSI010000208.1 GCA_018238965.1 Promethearchaeota archaeon | reverse complement strand
CAGAAAGTTTGAAGGATATTGAATCCATTTTCAAAAGATATTGAATTTAGGATTATATAAATATCTACAAGTTAGCATTCTGATGAAAAGAGATAAATTAAAAAAAAGTCTAATCTCTAAGGCTGATTCCACAAAATGGACAAAATTTACTGGGTTCTTCCAATGGTTGACCACATCCTGGACAAAATAGAGGTTCCCGAATTTGTTCGAATTCATCATGATCTGCTGCAAAGTACTGTTCTATTGCCTGTTTAAATTCCCCACGGGATATTTGTTTGGGTGGACGGGGAAGAGATACATTAGAATCGACTTCGATGGAATCCACATAATAAATTGTACCTTCTACATTTGAATCTTCACCAATGAGAATACTGGAGGCATAAAAATCACCATGGATGCGAGTGCGTTTGATCTCTGCATGATCCTTCACCAATATATTCCCGTGGATCACCGATTCAGTCAATTTTTTCAATGGCTTAATTTTCAACCCCGCTTCATAAGGCCACACTCGTAGAGAATGAGCTGCTACATTACCCCGAATGATAGTGACCCCATTACTTTCTATGCTTGAATTGGATATCACATCGCTTTGAATTCGAGTTGCCCCATGGAATAATGATTTTGCCTTCAAAATGACCTTACCACGGCATTTCAGTAACCCTGATGATGTTAGAGTTCCCGAACAAGTAAATTTATCTTGGAACGTTGAACTTCCACTGGATTCAAATGCTCCATGCAAATCAACAGACCCATCAACCCTCAATACACCAGCATTCGACATTTTTCCATGGGATATGATGTTTCCCCGAGCACGAAGGGTTCCAGAGACTTGAATATCACCACATTCTACATTATGGCTAAATTCTGCCATTCCTGCCACTTGAATATCCCTGGGGATGATTCCCCCACCAATCTTCGAAAATCCATTAAAGGAAAGGGGAATTTCCGATTCTTTTTTAAATTCGGTCATTGTATACTCAAGATCAATGTGGACAGTTTAATTATTTATATTTTCTTTTTCTACCAAAACATTTCTGTTTGTCGAATTCTTGAATTTGGGACTTTGTATATCCCAGAACCTCCATAATTTCGAGATTATGATCACCTAAATGTGGTGAAACCCCTATTGGGACGAGATTTGATTGAGAATATCGAATTGGATTGGCTAGGTGGGGAATTTTCCCATACATAGGGTGATCTAAATATTGAATGCATTCACGGGCTTGAATTTGAACATTTTGCAAGGATTCAACTGGTGAAATCACAGGAGAAGCACAGGTACGGACTGAATCGAAGAGAGATTGCCATTCATCAAGTGTCCGTTCGGCAATTTTAGCTCCTATGAGATCGGCAATTTTCTTTCGTTCATCTTCATCTGCAAATTCTTTACCTATAAATTCAGAAAGATTCAGAAGGTTACAGAGTTCTGCCCAAAACTTGTGCTCAATTGCTGCAATCGAGATGAATTTCTCATCTTTTGTCCGATAGACTTTATAACAAGGAAATTTTCCGTGTAATAGATCCGAAGTAGAGAATGGTTGAACCGTATTGATAGTCTTCTTAGCAAACACATCCGAAAATGCAGTAAGATTCATTGCCATAGCACAGTCCAGCATAGCAATATCAATATAATCTCCAATTTCTTCAGGATGCACACTGCGGGAATGCAGAGCCCCCAAAATGCTTATGGCCGCATAAAGACTTCCCCCCAAATCAGCTGTCTGGGTGCAGGGAACTGCAGGAATATTCTCTGTATTCTTCTCTCCTCCATAGGAACGATTTAACCACAGAGCCCCCGAATATCCTTGGTAATTTAAATCATGTCCTGGTTTTTGCGCATAGGGTCCCGTTTGTCCGTATCCTGTGAGTGAACAGTAAATAATGCTAGAATTAATGTTTTTCAGTGTAGCATAATCAATGTGTAATCCTGTTGTCACCCCAGGACGAAAGCTTTCTATGACTATGTCTGCCCGTTTCACTAATTCATGCACGATTTCTTGAGATTGGGGTATTTTTAGATTTAGGGCTATGGATTTCTTATTTCGCATCAAAATTGTATTGTTAATTGATTCGGATTCACCTTTATTGGTGTAAAACGGGGGGTATTGTGCATAAAGATAGGATGGATCTTCAATTCTGATTACCTCGGCACCCATATCTGCAAGAATCATCGTACAATAAGGTCCGGGTAATAATCGAGTAAAGTCTAAAATCATTACACCTTCAAGGGGGAATCCCATATCCTTATTAAACCCTAAGTTCTATAAAAATACTCAGTTGCGGCATCCTATTTACATTCCAAAAAATCAGAAAAATAACTAAGAAAAAACAAATTTGAAATTTTGGGAAACATTAGATCTATTTATGCAAAATCCACCTAATTATAATTTCACGCCCTCTCAGCAGCAAGAAATAATGAAATTCCAACAACTACAGCAACAATTGGAAGCCTATACCCAGCAATTATCCAACATGGAACTCCAATCAAAGGATTTAAATTATTCAATTACAGAATTAGAAAAAGCTGATGAAGAAGCAACCATCTATAAAGCCATTGGGGGATTATTTATCAAGAAAACGAAATCAGATATCCTTGAATCCAGTAAGTCCGAAAAAGAGAGTCTGGATCTAAGAATTACTTCTTTGAAAACTAGCGTTGCAAGATTAAATACCCAATTTGAAGAAGAACGGATAAAAATTGAAGAAATCTTCAAAACCCAAGGTTATAAAACGTAATTTTTCTAATCTGCAATAAATAAATGTAGGCGATCACGGTGAGCAAATATTCCAATTTCTTAATTCATGAGTCATTTTTAACCCAACTCACCGAGATCATAGACTCCTCAGAAACAATTGTAATAGTGGCGCATACAAATGCCGATCCAGATGCCTTAGCTTCGGCTTTGGGATTACGAGCCCTTTTTGCCCAAATATTGCCTTCTAAAAAAATTGAAGTATTATTACCAAAACTCAATACCGTCGCCCGCAATGTATGGAAACGATTCCAATTTGATTCTCCCCTTTGTGAAATATCTACGGATTGGCCGCCCCATATTGACTTACTCATCATCCTAGATGCAACAGATTATGAACTGATTAATAGCCCTTATCCAATCACCCCCGAGGGAAAAATTGAAGAAATTCAACATATTTATGCAATTGATCACCACAATGTCTCGGAGGACGAATCAAAATATTGTAGTGCTACCCATATCCTCCCTGATTATTCGTCGGCAACTGAAATTATTATTGAATTCTACCGTTATCTTCAATTAGAACCGGATTTTAATATATCAAAGTTTCTTCTTGCAGGAATCATTACTGATACAGGACATTTTCGCTATGCAAATTCCCGAACTTTGGATAATGCCAAAATTTTATTGGACAAAGGGCTCCTTATAGCGGAAATAAATAATGCTCTGTATAACAGAATGGGACGCTCCGAGAAAATTGCGCGGATAAAAGCTGCCATGAGAATAACTCAACTCCATTATGTTAAACAAATAGTGGTGGCAATCAGCCATGTTAGCTCATTTGAAGCCTCGGCTTGCAAAGCTTTACTTGATTTGGGTGCTGATATTTCATTTATTATTGCCTTTGAGCGTAAACAGATGAAATTTCGTATGTCTGGTCGCGCAAGAGAAGAATTGATCCAAAAGTATCATATCAATTTAGGAGAATTTATGCAACAATTTGGTAAACTTTGTGGTGGTGCCGGGGGAGGACATGCAGGAGCAGCAGGTTGCTATGGAGAACTTCCGCCTCTGGAACTTCAACATCCTGTAGATCCATCTAAATCACGGGGATTGAAAAAAGAAATATTTGACGCAACCCACTTTGCACAAATGGAACCCAAAATTTTAAAGTTACTCCGAGAAATGGTTAAATAGGGAAATATAATGGTTAACCCCCCTGCCCCCCCCGTTGAATGTCAAAATTTTTCATTTCAGTATAAAACTCAAGAAAAATTCGCACTCGCCAATATTTCCTTAGAGATAACTTCGGGAAATCTATATCTTTTGGCAGGTCCCACCGGGTCTGGGAAAACCTCTCTTATACGCGCCTTCAATGGTTTGATTCCCCATTTCTATCACGGTAAATTTTATGGGTATGTGAAAATCTTCGGTCAAGATACAATTGAAACCACTTCTGCCCAATTGGCGCAAAAAGTCGGAACAGTGTTCCAGAATCCAGAAAATCAATTATTTTCCATGAATGTGGAGCGCGAACTCACTTTTGCTTTGGAAAATTTACAATTGCCTAGGAAGGAAATTCATCGAAGGATAGAAAAAGCCATTTCCTTAACCAATTTAGAGGCTCTTCGCCATCGATCCCCATATGAATTAAGCGGAGGGGAACAGCAAAGAGTAGTGATTGCAGCATTGTTGGCGCTGGAACCGGACATTATAATTCTGGATGAACCTCTCTCGAATCTCGACCCCATTACCGCCGCGGGAATCGTGCAATTACTTGTCAAGTTACAGAAATCGGAAGGAAAGACCATCATTCTCTCGGAACACCGATTGGAATATGTGCTGGAGGTCATCGATGAAATTTTGGTAATCGCCGACGGGAAACTCTTGCCACCTGTCCCCGTAACCACACTTTTAAATCAAGATGTTTTATACAAACTGGGATTAGATCTCCCTGTATTACTCCAATGGTTCTATATTTTTCATAATAGGATGAAAACGCAAAAATCCATCCCAATTACTCCCGAAAGTCAACTGGAACAGTTATTGGAATATTGTCGAGATGAAGTATCTATCGGAATATCTAAAGAAGAACAAATTCTCGAAATCTCTCGTTCTTCTGAGTATAAAAACCTCCCTATAATCGAAGTGAGGAATCTCTCCTTCGCCTATGATTCGAGTGTTAAAACTCCCTCCATGATACCGCCGGATTTATTGGTTTTAAACGATATTTCAACACAAATTTTTCGGGGAGAGATTATTGGGATCGTCGGACAAAACGGTGCGGGAAAAAGCACTTTTATTCGTTGTATTGCAAAACTTCTTCCAACCCAAGTAGGAACCATGTATCTAAAGGGCAAAAATATACAATCCTTGTCAACTTCCGAAGTTAGCCGCGCTATTGGAATAATGTTTCAAAATGCCGATCATCAACTTTTCGCGGCAACGGTGCAAGAGGAATTGGAATTTTCGCTGAAACACCTGGATCTCTCAAAAACAGAGATAGCAACCAGAATTGAAGAAACTTTAGAACGGCTACAAATCCCCCACCTACTCAAATCTTCCCCATTTGAGGTTTCGGGGGGGCAAAAAAAGAAAATTTCCTTGGCCACTATTCTCTGTCGACGCCCTGAAATTCTCATATTCGATGAGCCCACCATAGGCCAGGATGCGAAACAGAAACAGGTATTGCGGGAAATCATCTGGGAAGCCCATGATGAAGAAAAAACTGTTATCATTGTCTCCCATGACGTGGAATTCATTATATCGTTAGCTTCCCGAATTCTGGTTTTTGATCATGGTAAAATTCTGGCGGACGATACCCCATCGAAAATTCTTACCGATGAATTTATTCTTAATCAAGCGCATTTAACCGCTCCACAATTTTGGAGTTATTATCTGAAAATTCGGGAGAAATTCCCATCCTTTCCTGAAAAATTAATCTCAATTCACCAACTGGAGGAATATTTGAATTCATGTCGATGAAAATCACCCAAACCTTCAACTATATGAAGCGACACACGCTTTTTCACCATTTAGATCCCCGCACGAAGGGACTTTCCCTGCTATTACTCTCGGTTTTAGTCTTTCTCTTACAGGATTTGGGATCGCTATTGGTTTTGGCTCTGGTATTGGGAATAATTTTTCTGGTCACCGGAATATTTGGCCGAATATGGGAAGGCTTACAATCCCTGGGATTCCTTTTTCTTTTTATTTTAGCAGTCAACACTTACATGTTAAACTTGAATACTGCCCTTTTACTCATACTTCGCTTTGCGATCTTAATGAGTCTTTTCAGTGTTTTCTTCCAAACCACACTTCCGGAGGATCTTTCTCAAAGTTTGCTATTCCTACGGGTTCCCTATTCGATCGCATTTGCTTTGTCTCTGGCATTTCGATTTGTTCCCACCATGGCCCGTGAAACAGAAAATATTGCTCAGGCTCAACAATCACGCGGACACCAATTCAATGAGGGGGGAATGTTACAAAAAATCCGCAATTTTTTTCCATTAATTATCCCTCTTATCATGGGTTCGATTCGAAGGGCTTTCCACGTTGCTGAGGCATTAGAAACGCGCTGTTTTGGCATCACAACCCGACCCCACTATTATTTTCCACTCCATATGAAAAGAAAAGATTGGATTGTTATGGCTGTTGTAATTTTAGTCACTGGCGCCGGAATCGCCTTCCAGATAATGGAAAATCAGATTGGATGGAAGTTACCTTGGAGTTTTAATTTGCCCTTATGATCTTTTTACAAATCAAGCACGATAGAAATCTTTTTTCACTAAATCCGCTCTGATTTTTTCCATATGCTCCAGCATAACTTGAACTGATGGACGATCACGGGAAAATCCTCGTTCCTCGAACCATAATATCAATTCGGGCAAATTTAGGCGATCAACTTGATGTGCAATGAAATCTTCCTTCCGTTGATAAAAAAGCAAGAAGCCGTCTTCAATTTCCTCCACAAAAAATCTCGAATCAACATAGATGCCCAATTTATTACCATACTCGTAATATTGGAGTAGGGGAGCCTTAAAGTTAGTGGTGTATTTTAACAAAAGGTAAATTTTATTTTTCTGGATCGAATTTACCTGGACCCCTGCATCAAAAGCTTTGGAAAACATCTTATCGTACACGTGTTGGTTTTTTTGAATGTCTTCCAGAACTTTAACGAAAAATTGGGTTTTATAGTGATAGACCTGCTGAATTTTCTCAAAACTCGGATATGTAATCCGTAAATAAGGTTGTAATGACTTCCCCGGGAGATCTTCTTGGCCAAATTCGATTTGAGCATTTCCAAGTTTTTTTGAACGGGCGGCTATCTTTCGGAGAATGTCATCATATGCACTTGCCGGCTCAATAGAACTGACGATTGAGATATTGATAAATGGCTGCTCTAACTCTCCCTCCATGGATAGTCATTATAATATAAAATTACCCCCCCTATATTACTGTCGAATATTGTATATAGGATACCTTACCTATACATTAAGATCAATTTCTTTGGAGGGATTAACCCGAAATCAGAGAATAAATTAGAAGTCTATGCGATAAACTCATTTTGTATTAATTCTTCTTTAATTTTTTGCAGGTGTTCCAGCAGGATCTGAATTGAAGGGTGCTCCTTCGTTATTCCCCGTTGCTCAAACCACTGAATGATTCCGGAAAGATCCATACGATCAACTTGATGTGCGATGAAATCCTCCTTCCGTTGAAAAAATATCAAGAACCCATCCGCAACTTCCTCAATGTAAAATTCAGATCCGAGATAGGTTCCTAAGCGGTTCGAATACTCATAATATTGAACTAATGGAGCGCGGTAGTTCGTTTTATATTTCAAGGATAGGTAAATCTGATCTGTTTTAATCGGTGTTGTCCGTGTTCCCTCAGCAAACG
>JABCSI010000207.1 GCA_018238965.1 Promethearchaeota archaeon | reverse complement strand
TTTGGGCTAATATAAGTGAATATCCCCTTGGCGTTCAACTCCCAAATCAAATCATTACTGCTTTCGACAATTGCATGAAAATTCTGTTCACTATCTTTCAATTTTTGCATCGCCAATCTTTTATCGGTAATATCGATTTGGGTAATATACAATAAATTTTCGTGCTGTTGTTCAAACTGCTGGATAGAGAATATGGCCCAATAGAGGTTGCCATTAAAATCCCTTACTTGGAACTCTAAATTTTCGACTCGCCCATGAGTTTGTAACAAAGATGAAATTTTTTCTTCATCCTTTGGATTGGTATATAATTTTCGAACATCCAATTCCTTGAGTTTTTCCCGTGGGCATCCGAGTATTTTTAACATTTGGGCATTAATTTCATGGATTTTACCTTGAAAGTCGATAATTGCGATTCCAATTAATGAATTTCTGAAAATATTTTCATACTTCAGCTCAGAGTGGACTAATTTTTGGCTTGTAATGGTTTCTGCCGTTATGTCTTCAACCATAACAATAATATTGTCAAGATAAGATTCCGTTGATATAATGGGGAAGGCTGTTAATTTGATGTAATGCTCTTGATCATTCTCAAAAAAAGAATTATCATCCTTCCGGATAAGCATAGGGGGAATATATACAGTCTCTCCTTGATTCAATCTACGGAGATCTTCGATATAGCCAGTACGAACAAGAATTTTATCATGGAACAAACAATAGTTTGATGGAGGGGGGTAATTCTTGAAAAGGTTTTCAAGTGCCCGATTTCCTGATTCAAAATAACCCTCACCGTCGAATATGGCAATACCATATGGATTTGATTGGATAATATTATTAAGGGTTACGCGCTCACGGGTTAAATTCGATTCGGCCCATTCTCGCTCTAACACATTTGCTAAAATATCGGTAAAAATTTTCAATAAAGAAATATGCTCTTCGTTGATTAATTGAAACTCGAAGCTAAAGAGAATCAAACCTGTTAGTACCCCTTGATATCGTATAGGATAGAAAATTGAATACAAATTTTTGGTACTATCGAAGATTCTTTGAAAACTGATGGGGTACAAAGGATGATCTTTTGAATAACGAAAAGTAATCCAATCCTCCTTCAATAATAATTGATAAAAGGGTGAACTCGCCCGTAGGTTAAAAGATGAATTTTTTTTGATAGATATATCATAAGCAATTTTGGACCAAAAATTGGTTAATGAAAATTTTGTGGTTGTTTCACCCACTGCAGGAGATTTCCTAATTGTTTGGTCTGACCACAAGGGAAGTTCAGAATAATCTTGACGAAACAAGGAAATTTCCCGGCATTGCAGATAACTGCTAATTTTTGCAAAAGCTGAATCTATAACTTGATCGATATTGAAGTATTGGACAAAACTGGAAGAGATTTCGGTAATTATATCTTTAAATTTCAATTTTTCCTCCAATTCTTTCTCATATTTAATCCGATCTGAGATATCGATGGCAAATACCAAAATAACTCTTTTATCATTGTTCCATTTAATGAAACGGGCAGTTACCAGATAATGCTTTTGCAATATTGGATGATAATGTTCCAAACGGAGTGGGATCTGATCCATATCGGGAACCATAAGATAATCGTTCATCAAGAGTTCAATTTTATCAGTAAAATTATTGACTATCTGATCGAAACTTCCCAGCGATATACTTAGTGATTTTAACTTTGTATTCGTATATAAGACTTCTTTTGTTTGAGGGTGATGAACATAAACGATTTCGGGAAAACTATCAAAAATTGAAAGCATTTGGTCCCGTTCAAAGTGCAGTTGTGCTTCTGCCTTTCTTTCTTTGGTCTTGTCCTCAAACATTAAAATTATTCGATCTACTTCATTATTCTTTGAAAAAATCGGAAAAGCCACAAGCTTTAGACTTAAATCCCGGTCTGGATACTCTGGCCTAGAATTCCGAGGATTTAAATTAAATATTGGAATTTCTACAACATTCCCTTGTAGAACTCTATTGTATTCTGCTTCCAGTTGGGACACTTTGAAAAGTTGTGATTCTTCTATTTTAAAATTGGGAAGGGGCATAAAACCAAAGAGTTTTTTAAAGGCTTTATTTGATTCTATATATCGTCCTTTGTTATCAAAGATAACAATGCTGTAGGGATTTAATTGAATAACGTTGCGGAGTGTGTTTGTACGCTTCTCGATTTCATTTTCTAATTCTTCCTGATATTCATCGATGGTTTTTTTTGCCTTAACCCGATCGGTGACATCTTCGAACATTACTATTGGGTACCGAACAAAATTTTCGGAATCATATAAAGAAAACAGATGAACCGAGAGCCATTTTTCAAGGGGTGGTAATTTAGGGTAGTAATTTTGGATATTATATAGAATTTGTGGAATTTGAAAGGGTAGTCCTTTTCGAAAAGCACCCAGGGCATCTTCCAGAAGATCAGGGTTAAATATTCTAAGATCCTCAAAAATTTTGTAATCTTTAGGCGGCTCATATTTTAGGAGATCGTAATATGCACTATTCCCATGGAGGAAATGTCCCTCTGGATCAAAAATAGTTATAGCATAAGGATTTAATTCGATTATATGATGGAGTAATTGTCGGTCTTCCAAATGATGATTAGATAAACCCAAGATGGATGAATTTTTGTCCGCATTACTATTGTTATCTAAAATGAGTGCGTATTGAATTCTTTTCCCATCTTGATGTACAATACTTATCTGCGCGGAAACGTTAACGGAAACATTTTTGTGATCTAATTTGAACGATAAGTCTAAAGGAGTAAAATCGATGACTGATTCCGTTTGAATACATTTTTCGAGTTCAAATCGGGATGATTTATCTAAAAATTCAAACAAAATTCGATCTTCAAGTTTTTCGACCTGAATTTGAAAGAATTTTTCGGAAGGTGAATTAGCAAAAAGGATGTCCCCCCTACGAGTAAAAATGAGAATGGGCTTATCTATCAGCTCAAAAATGCTTGGATCCACAGAATTTAAATTCCAATTGTCTTTGCTCATTTAAATCGCCAATCTCTCGAAGTTCAAGGAATAAAACCGATAATTTAGTATAAATTTTTTAATCTCTAATGGAAATATAACCCTTTGTCAAATATTATTTTTGACCCTATAAAATTATAGCTATCAGAAGAATTCTCCGACTGGTGCGTACCGAGTGCATTATTATTTGTATGGCATAAAATTATATTCGAGAATTTTATGTATTGTATGACTGAAGCCAAGTAAAATTGCATTAAAGTCGGAAAAACATAACAGCCCTATAATAAGCAAAAATATAAGTTCTTCAGTTTTTTTGATTATTAGAGTTCGCGTAATAGTTGTGAATGATCTTAAATTCTCACTTGATTTCTTCTAAAAGCAGACCGAGAATCAAAACCCCCAAACCGATAAGTGGAAAAATATGACAGAAAATATTGATCACCCCCAAGAAGCGTGGAAATATTTAAACACGTTGATCTCTTCTTCAAAAAAATCAATAGCTACCAATCAAATTAGTTATTTGATTAATCTTATCAAGGAGGATATGGAAGACCAAGGTTTTGCTGTGTTTCGGGAATATTTGAATAAAATGTTCTCTAAACTTCCCGCGTCCGTTTTACCATATTTTCTAGAGAGTTTGATCACTTTACGAGAAACTGAACCATATTGGTTCATTCAAAAATTAATAAATTTTCTCATTAACGCTAATCGACCGATTTACCAGATTAAGGGATTACAACTAATTCAGCAAATCAAAGACGACTCTTATGTTCCCTACATCATCCCTCTTATTTACCATACACATAAACCTCTCCGCAAAGAAGCGATTAGAACCATAGTTGCTAACCCAGGATGTGCAGAAAAAATTGTTGAGGGTGATCTTCGTTCAAGAAGCGAAAAGAAACGAACAAAGGCCGTCAAGTTACTGCGAAAAATCAATCCAGAAAATATTAAATTAGCACTGGAACAAATTGAAAGTACCGATTTCATTGAACGAATCCATGCCATCCAAGTGCTTGCTAACACAAATAATCGAAAATGGATAGCGAAAATTACTACTTTTCTAAATGATCCTGATTTATCCGTGAGAAAGGCAGCCATAGAGGCGATTTCCGGCTTGGGTGGAACCAATGCAAAGAAAATTTTAAATCAAAAATTGTTGCATGAAGAATATCTTCCCCTCAAGGTCATTATTCAAGAACAGCTGAAAAATATTTAATAATCTAATTTGTTTTGGGTTAATTCTCACTAATAAATGTATCCTTGCTTTTCACTTCACGTTTTGGAAGATATTGTAAGGGAATGTCCAATCCTTGAAAGAATTCTTCCAAGGTTTTGGCGATACGTACGTTTTCTTCCATTTGTTTAAAATGATCTCGATAATTAAACGTGGTTTGGGAAAACAAAATCCATTTTTCTGGTTCCTTCAATTGTTTCTGGAAAGAATCCGAATACCCCCAAAATTCAAAAGATGATCGGTAACTGGTTTGATTTAATGTAAGTTTAGCCTTCGAGTCGCGTTCGTCATGAGTGATATCTTGCGTCACTATAAAGGCTATTTCCGATAACTTACCTCTGATTTTTTTAAATGGAATATTCATAAAAGTTTTGGATGAAATCCATTCATCAATTTCGAGATCTAATGTGATCTTGGTGGAAAATGAACCATAAACTACCACTAGAATTGAAATAGCAACGAGAAGAAGTAAAAAATAATTCCGAATAATATTTTGGTTAACCGAGGATATAATATAAAGAACCAAGAAGACAATGAAGAAAATCCCCAAAGTGAAAAATTTTTCGAGATTATCTCTCCAATTGCGAATAATTTTTACACGATATGGATTTTGACTCCCAAATTCTAATTTGACCATGATCAATAATCACACTTAATTTTCAAAACTTTTATTTTTTTGGAGGACAAATTTAATATATTGTCTAGCCAAGGTTTGCTTACTCAATAAACCTTCAAATAGTAGTGCGAATCTCCATCCCGGTAGTTCCGCTGCAAAGAGTGAAAAACAAATGTCTCGAAACATCGATTATACTTTCAAAATCCTAATGCTGGGTAGCGCCTCTACCGGTAAATCCTCCCTATCAGACCGATACGTTCATGGAATATTCTCTGAAGATATAAAGCTAACGGTTGGTGTGGAATTTTTCGTCAAGACCATAGAATATCAAGGCAAGAGAATCAAGTTACAATTATGGGATTTAGGTGGAGAATCCCGTTTCAGATTTTTACTTCCAACTTACTGTCTTGGATCCTCAGGGGCAATTTTTCTCTTCGACCTAACTCGCCCTGAAACCCTGCTTGCTCTCGATAAATGGATTGGTATCGTTAAAGAAAAGAATAGCGGTGTTCCAATTTTATTAGTTGGTAATAAGAATGATTTGGATAATGAGCGAAAAATTCCCGTGGATCATGGAATTCAAATCGCTTTACAAAATGGGTTAGTGGAATATATCGAGGCATCCGCCAAATCAGGAGATAATGTTGAATTCCTTTTTCAAAAAATCACAGAATATATGCTCAAGCGAGCAGCAATTTTGAAATTACAGTAACGGTGGTACATTTGACAAATAAAGAAGACCGGATTACATATTTAGTTGATCTCTTTCAATCGATTGATGTAAGGGAGAAAGGAATCGAATATGTATATGATTTGTTACTTGAGAAACAAAGTATTGAGGATATCAAAGAATTTGTTGATACCACCGGGATCTCTCTTAAACGTGTCTATAAAGTCATCCAATTACTTGAAAAACTTGGACTCATACAGGTTTATAATCGTCCCATGATCGTGAATGTCAAAGATCCGATATCTTCTTGGGAGGCGATTATTTCTGAGAAAATTAAAGAAGTTCGAACCGAAGCGGATAAGAAAATTGAAGATTGTGAAATTTCCTTCCAAGAATTTACTGAGGCATATCAATTAATCCCAGATGATCTTAATGTCCCCCCGGTGGAATTTATTAGCATCAATCCAAAAGATTATAATCCCGAATTCTACAAAACTGATGTCATTGGTGAGATCTCCCATCTGAAAATTGCGAAAGGGGATAAAATCTCAACCCCTTTTAATCGAGCTATGTTTGATCTGTTAAGTAATCCCGATCGTGTGAAAAATTATGGTTACGAAGACATCCAAAGCTTTTGCACGGAATGGAATGATGCTCTTCCATCAAATCCCATTAAAGTTTTGATAACCGAAGAATACCTAAACGAAATTCTACTCCTATTCAAGGATGCACATTCAAGAAATTTGATTAGTCAATTGGAAGAACTTTTCCACTTTAAATCCTTGGAAATTCGTATTACAAAAAATGTATTAACCAATTTTATACTGAAACAACCTCGGGAATTACTTCAATACTCAACTTCTCCCAATAATGAATTACTGGGATTGTTTGCCTCAAAACAAAAAGAAATTTGCGATATTTTTAATGTGAAATTCGACGAAGAATTTGTTCAAGCGATGAATTTAGAAGAATATTATATAAGAAATATTAGTAAGCCATTGGATCCTTTAACACAATTCATCATTACGGTACTTTAACCCAATGTGTTTACTGAATAAACCTTGGTATTAACAGATGGCAGCAGCAGCACTCCGAAAACTTTGGACTTTTCGATCATTTTTTGCCGAAATTGAATCTCATCCCCCAAATACCCAACGAGCGATTTTAGAAGTCGCAGGGAAAGATAGCGTAGCAGCAGCTATTTCCTACCTTCAAAACCACACTGTCACAGAGTTAATTGGAATTGGGATATTCCATCGGGGATTTCATGGTAATTTTTCCGAACCCGAAATACATTTCAAACAAATTTCTGCAATCTTGCACTTAGAATTTTACTATCCCCTCTTTGCCGAGATAATTCAATATGTTATACGGGAACGTTGCACTCCTGATCAAATTTGGATTCAACGGGAAATCCAGTCAATCCTTCATTCTATTCTCTAAATCTTTCTATTTTTTACTCTTATATGTTTGGAGAAATATCTGGTAGGAAATAGTAATAAAATACCAAATCCTCCTTGGTATTACTTGAAAGAGTCAAGGCATTGGGAATTTTTCCAAATTCAATGAACCCCATTTTCTTAAAAAACTTTTGAGCGGCAAAATTCGTCCCCTTCGTATCTACGGTCAACAAGCGTTTGTTTTGATCTCGGGCATAATTACATCCATACTGGAACAGCCGAGTACTTATACCTGTACCACGATATTGTTCGGCAGTCACCATAGAATATATATGTAAGCCTTCAAGAATCCAAAACTCGGCAGATAAGGTTAATGTGACGATCAATTCTCCATGAATTTCGGCAACCAAGCGAATGGATTTGTTGGGAGATTTCACAAGCAAAATTTGATCACCTTCACGCAATTCTTTTATTCCCTTCTCAGAATTCATTTTATCAAAGAGAAATTGGACCATGAGCGGAGGATCATTATTTAGGTCATATTTTCGCAGAATAAATTGTTCATTTTGGAGGGTAATCAATTTGGATTCCATAGTTCTACTTCAAGAAAGCCTTATTTAAAGATATTTTTCAAGATATTTTTCAAGATATTTTTCAAGATAATTTTCAAGATATTTTTCAAGATATTTT
>JABCSI010000206.1 GCA_018238965.1 Promethearchaeota archaeon | reverse complement strand
AATATTAGTTAGCTGAATGAGCGCAATTTCTTCTTCTCCCCATCCTGCATGATTTTCCCCATAAAAGAGAATTTGAAAGTTTAAATTTTGAGAATTCAGTGGTGGAGTTAGCTCCCAGTCAAGGGAAAGAAATCCATTTGTTTCATTTGTTTGCGAATGAATAAGTAAATCGTTTTCATAAATTAGCCATGTAATATTTCCCGAGTATTCAGTGGACACATTGATATTGGTTAAATCTCCTACATGATTTGTGTGAATTACGTCGATTTGCTCAATTGCATTCAAAGACACGAATTTCAATTCCAAAGGTTCCCCCCACTCAAAAAATACTATTTCCTCGGGCGAGATTCGTTGATAGTTTATGATTGAGCCATTATTCAAAATTTCAATATAAAAATAATCCAGATATATTTGGTTCACGATTACTTGATAATCTTGGTAATCTAGTTCTGGCTCAAGTAAATCCAATGTAAAATTAAAATGAATTTCATTTTGGGCAATTTCAATATTTGGTATAAGGGGTGTAAATCGAAAATACGTGCATGAAATGTTGTATGTATATACTAATTGGGATATATTTGAAGTGAAGTTAAGGATTACATGGTCATTTTCTATTATCTGGGTAAAATCTAGGGTCCACAAATCATTTTCCATGATGTATTCTTGCTCATTAACATTAATGTCGATTGCAGATATATCTTCAATATAGCCTATGGTATCGATAATTAATCCCATATCATAGTCTGCAATCTCCCAAGATCCAATGTTAATATCTTGAAACAATGTTAAGGTAGAATTGTCATCTGAATGCATCCAATGGGAAAATTGAGGTTCTGCTTCCCCGTCCAATACCTCCATTACAACAAAATATTGCCCAGGTTCAAGAATTAGAGGATCATTAACAATATTAGTCCAACCTCCATCACTTAACGTTGTATTATAGCGATGTAACTCTTCTCCTTCATGGCTTTCCCTTAGAATAGTAATATTTGGGGTTATATCACCTTTTGAAGAAATAGGGAGATAAATTGCTTCTATCCATACCTTTCTTGCAATGGAAAACGATTGTGCATACATTTCAATGTAATTTGTTTGTGACGTAGATTCATTCTCAATTATTAGTTGTTCAAACCCATCGCCTAACACATCTAAACTCACGGAAACATTCGCTAAAGTATAATTCGATGGGGCATATATATCAGAAAGAGTGGAATTTCCCTCTGTTAGATTTTGGTTAGAAAATGTTCGTGTTACAGATTCTTGACTCGAAAAATCAAAAGATTGATTGTCAATTATCAGAGAATTTTGCTCCGAAATACTTACATTTGAAAGCAAAGGAAGATCAAGGTTATTAGAACGGTCAATAGAAGTGTAGTTCTCATCATTATCGAGGGAAACTTGATTTTCATCCTTATATAAAGCACTAACTGATATTAATCCCAGCAGAAATATCGTTAAAATTTTAAGTTTGAATTTTTGGACCCGCATAAGAACATACTCCTTGGTTAGGTTTTGTTATCATGTAAAACCCCCTTTCACAAATAAATTCAATGATTTTTAAATAATAGAGAAATTGAAAAAAAAATTCGAACTAATAACATTCCCAGAAATCTAAAATTTCAATTCTATATTCTTAGAAATTGCTGCAAATAGCACCTGCACAACCGCCACAATATCGGAAACATAATTCTGAGCTAAGGGTGAATGGATATAACGACAAGGAACCGAAATGCATGCCGCAGGAATTCCCTTGTTTAATACATGGAAGGAGCCTGCATTGGTTCCTCCAAAGGTGGGAAGCTTATATTGGTAAGGAAGATCCAACTCTTTCGCAGTATTTTGCAAATGCTTTAAAATTCGTGCATCATATATGGTCCCTCTGTCTGCTGCAGAAAATGCAGGACCGTGTTGACACCTGGTGGGATTTTTATCTGAGGGTACTCCCGGAACATCAGCAGCAATAGTATTCTCGATGGCAATACCGATATCGGGATTCAAACTATGGGCTGCCACACGGGCGCCCCGGGAACCCACTTCTTCTGCAATGGTAAATGAAAAACAGATCGTGTTTTCGATCGGTTCGGATTCTGCCAGTAGTTTTGCCACTTGTAATAAAATATTACATCCTGATCGGTCATCGAAACCCCGTCCCCGCATTATTCCCCGATCGGGAAGATATTCAAAGTCAGCAGATAGGACGCCGGTGGATCCAATATCAATTCCCAAGTCCAGTGCTTCTTTTCGGGAATTAACCCCAATATCGATGAAAAGTCCATAATGATCTGGAGATTTTTCCCGTTCTTTTGGGGATGTGATGTGGGGAGGGGGCATTCCAATAATTCCTGTAATACGCGTCCCTCCTTCGGCAAGAATCTCTACCTTACTGCCAGGATATAGTCGTTTATCAATTCCCCCTAAGGGTGTGAATCGAATAAATCCTTTGTTGTCAATATATCGCACCATAAAACCCACTTCATCCATGTGAGCATCAATCATAATGCGCATTCCTTCCGGATTGGTTCCTTTCTTTTCAGCGAGCACGTTTCCCAAGGGATCAATCCATACTGTATCTACAAAAGATTTAATCTCGGAAAAGATGAAATTCCGCACTTCATCTTCCCGACCCGCAACTCCGATCAAAGAAGTTAGCTTGCGTTGGATTTCAATTATATTTTCTTGCAACACTGAATCTGACATAGGTGTTAAAACGAAGACTGCATGAAAAACATTGGGATTAATTATCTTTCAAAATCCTTGTTAATTCATCCAATTCGGGGATTTCTTCCACAATGCGGTTTTCAATGCGATTGATAATCTTTAACCGCTTTGTCCAAACCCGAAGCTGTGCAATTTCGAATACCGTATATATTAGACATAGAAAAGCGCTGAGCCGTAATAAAGTGCGGTAAAGGCGGAAAATTACAGGAAATCTGGTGTTGATCGGTATCACATAATAATTCCGATACAGAATAAAGAATATCGCCGAGAGAATAAGAGTTAGAATGATGAGAAATTGGATAAATTTGATTTGTTCAATGATATGATATTGCGAACGTGTCAAGCTGATTTGGGTCTGATTTAGTGCTTTACTTGTTTTGCGAGTTTGGACATTCACCTGAGTATTCCATTTATGAATAACAACTAGTTGGATAATGGCCAAGACACTAATGAAGAAGAGAATCCCAAATATTCCCGCAAATCGAAGAATATGGATTCGGTCAACCAAAGAATTTAATCTCTTGGCTAAATGATAGATAAAATATTCGATGAATAAGGTTATGACTGTAAATATGGTTCCCACGGTTTGAATGAGTTGATTTTTTCGGGTGACAGATTGATATTGTTGGCGTAAGGATTGATATTCTAATGATTGAATGTTAGGATTGAGGGTGGTAGGTGAATCAGGTGTGAATGCAGGCGAAAAATACGTACGGGAATCGGAATCGCCATCTCTGGTAGGATTCTCGTCAATTGGTGGTGGTGCATTCGGATCGCGGTCGGGATTACTCATTTTAGATATCTTCCTTGTTTTCCTTGATTTCCTATTTTTTTCTGTTATTTCCCTTTCTTTCGTTCTTCTTTTTCCATTTATTCGGATCGTTCTTATTCTTCTTATTCAATCAGTTCCGGTATTTACATTTCCAGTTCATTGGAAAGCTGAATGAACCACTGGAAGCGTTTTTGTCCCTTGGTTGTTATGTGAACTCTCAGTCGAAATCGTTCCTTTCCCCACGGCTCTTCAGTGATGGTAAGATATTCGGCGGCTTCGAGTTGCTCCAAATATTTCTCCCCAACGGAGGTTTTTAACCCTACATTCTTATAAATATGCGTCTTCACCATCCCCTCCCGTCCTGATTTCATTAATTCTTCCAAAATGGACTGAATAATGATTAATGCCGAACGGTATTTTCGAGGGGTTGCCATGATGCATCATTTAAGTAAGTTAAGTCACCCACATTATTTCAATGCTGAGGAACCAAAGGTGCCATAGTTATAATTCTCGAGGAAATAGAAGATTACGCGGTTAAAAAATTTCGGGTACCAACACCGTTGTTTTCACTTCATGCGATCTAAAAGCGCTTGCAATTCATCAACCCAAGGTATTTGCTTCACCTTATAAAAATCAATGAGTTCTTGATATTTGGTTACGGTTTGGTGCTTATCGGCATTGAAATGATCAAAAATGGCATCCCCTTCCCTCTTCCAAAAATCTCCCAGAGCCACCAAATTATGATATTTATCCGCTGCTGAAAGACGAATAACATCAATTGGGGCATTCTGTAAGCGAGAAAAATAGGCTGCTTTACGTTCCTTCCAAGGAAGGGATCTATTTTGTTCAGTCACGCCATCTACGAGGAGTGCGACTTCCGATCCGAATCTTTGTTCAATATCAGTTAATTTGTAGGGGGTATCTTCAACAACGTCATGAAGAATTGCGGCGATTATCATCTCTTGTTTGGGATAATATTCAGCAAGAAAGGCAGCTACCGCTATCGGGTGAATAATAAATGGTACATTTCCCAATTTACGCATTTGACCGTGATGGGCTTTGGCTGCAAAGCGTACTGCTCTAAAATAAGCATGATCTTTATCTGATGGATTATTAGGGTTAGTGGGAGGAGTAGCCATTTTCATCTTCAGTAATCTTACCTCCCATATAAAATCTGGACTACATGGGGTTTAAATTAAGGAATTTTCATTAATGGTGTGATGAAAAGGATTTTGATATTAAAGGGAGGAGGTGTTCGGGGTGTACTTCAGTTGGATGCGCTGAGGATTATAGAACGCTATTATCAGAAACCCATTCATCAAATTTTCGATCTCATTGTGGGCACAAGTGTTGGTGCGATCACCGGAGGGATTCTGGCAACTGGAAAGTTTTCCATGGAGAAATACGCCGAGCTCTTTTTACGCTATCTTCCCCGTATTTTTAAAAAATACTGGTGGCGAGGAGTTTTAGGGCCTCTCTATAAACGAAAATCTTACTACCGAATGTGGCGGGATTTCTTCGGACATGAACGGGATACGGGAAAAATATTGATGAATCAATGTAAAACTAAATTTATGTGCACGTCCATTAACATCTGTGATTCTCGCACTCATTTCTTCAAATCCTGGGAAACCAAAGATGGAAAGGAAGAATTATGGACCATAATTGCCAGATCCTTTGCTGCACCCTATTACTTTGGGCAACTAGCAGACCCAAAACAGCAAGCAGTGTGGGTTGATGGGGGTAGCGGAGACAGTAATACACCACTCGATATTGCCTATGCGGAAGTAATTAATCTTGGATGGCACAAATCACCCATAGAATTCGTTGTAATTGGTACAGGAACTGCAGATTATTCAATTCCTTACAAGAAAGCGAAGTCCCAAGGGGAGTTGCGGCAGTTACTCACCTTCATCAGCCCCAGGCATGGTGGATTCGCCCGATTACAATCTACTCTGAACCAAGTCGACCGTATGCGCATTATTGCCAAGGCAGATCCCTTTGTTACATTCAAATATTATGATGTGGAAATAGGTCCTGAATATGATGGTATCGATAAACTCGAGTATTTCACCGAATATAAAGCCTTCAGCAGGATAATTGGGGATCAAGTTGAACGGGATTTATGGCATCTGGCATAATGTACAACTTTTTCGTAAATTGTTTATGCAAAATGTGTTCCTTGGTGAAACATTTTATCTCGAGATCTCACACACCAAAGGTCTGTGAGCCTTTGTGGGCACCTTTGGTGCGTCACAACTTATAAGTGGGTTTTGATATGAAGAGAATAGAACCTAATGTTCCTATCTCCATTTCGTTGATATTTTTTCTAAATAATTTAATGTGAGGTTGTCTTTCTAATGAAAATGAAAACACAAATCCTATCCCTTAGCCTATTGACGGTGCTGGTTTTTTCCAGTTTTGGCTCCGTATTTGCTGTTGGGGATCATACGGTGTCCGAGCTGATCGGGCATAAATTTACCGAAGAAAGTTGGGCGATTCGCTATGATGTGCTCAGTCGCCAACTGGTGGAGGATCTTACCCCTGGAGAATATTCCGGAGATCTCAATGAAACTCTGCCTGATCAAGCCCCTATTCGGGATGCAATTTTCTATATAGCGTATATGAATCTCGGACAAGTGCAGACGGTCTATATGGCCTTTGATAGCTTTTCCAACGATAACCGCAATGATACATATTACGGTGTATCCCCCTATCAAATCATCCAACAACACTTCCGCACTGCAGCGGGAAAACATGTAATTGTCCAAAATGCATTCACCGGCTTGGTGGCATACAAAGAAAACGGTACCGACAACGGTGTGCCTGATCGAAACGATACCCTCTATTACGGGGATAGCATGAATAATCAACTTTACAAATTCTACCTAAATAGGATCTTGAATTATACGGTGGGTTATCTTCCCTTTGATATGGGTGTCATGCCCCAATCTATTCCTAAGGTCTTGGAACGAAGCAATACCTCTGAAGGATTTGAATATACATTTGGGATGGATTATACCGACTTATTCCTTGTTTGGTATCCCGTTAGCCTTCCCGATGATGTAAATGAACTTACCGCTGGAGATTCAATTCTGGGCAGAGCCGTTGCCTTTTCTGCGTTGTCTTATTTGAATTTCACCTATAAGCTTTCGGGTGCTCTGGTCGAAGACCGTCCCGTTAATATCACTTTAACCACCGAATATGATATCGGGCCGATTAACGATCTTTGGATCGTAAATGAGAATGAAGATGTAACCGATGCGATCGGGGGCGAATATTTTGATTTAGAGTTTACCAACTATAATATTTCCCGTTATAATACCACCGAAAGTATTGAAACCCGCTTATCCGGTACTGAAGAAACTCCAGGGTTCAGCCTTGCAGTGTCCAATTATGCCCGCATTATCAATATTGAGGCAACCGTTGAGGATGCCTATGATACCGAGGTTGTGGACGGGGAAGGTGAAATCGTCGAAGGCGAAGATGCCAATGCCAATGTCACTGCACTGGATCTCCGAACCGGTGATCGTTCTGCGTACAAAATTGATTTTGCCAGTAAACCCGATTATGTTCTAAATGGAACTGATACCTACAACGCTCCTGTTAAGCTCTATCCACATGCTCGTTTCCGAAATCCGATTATCAACAAATTGGATGGTTTGGCGTTCCTCTATTTAAATTCTGTAACCCGTGGCATGATCCAGGCACGTATTGAGTTCGTTAAGGAAAATTTTGATTTGGAAGGGAAGCAATTAACCGTGGATGTGACCCGCCGCAGCGTTTTCTACACCATCTGTTTCCCCGAATGGGGAGGGCAATCTATATGGCAAGACCCAACTTTTACTGCCTTTGCTGATCCAGGTGACTTTACTGCCGAAGGAGGGCTTTTAAGTCGCATATGTGGATATACGGGTGGACTTTTCGCATTGGTTGGACTGGGAATTACAACTTTGTTGGTATATAAATCCAAAACCGCTCGGAAGCGTTAAATTGGGAATAGAGTTACCTAATTTGTTTGCTTGCTCCTTTTTTCATTCTTTTTTATCTTTCTCTTCATTCTCCTCTTCATTCTCCTCTTCATTCTCCTCTTCATTCTCCTCTTCATTCTCCTCTTCATTCTCCTCTT
>JABCSI010000205.1 GCA_018238965.1 Promethearchaeota archaeon | reverse complement strand
TTGACAAAGGAGATCAGAAGTGATGTCCAAGTTTGTCCTAAATAATACTATGCGTAAGGATTTTTAAAGTCGGAGAGAGATACATACATTATGGTATTATTACAAGATATAGACATCAGCATCATGGGAATGGTAATCAGCACAATAGTCTCGATAATTGTTGCAGTTATTATTTCAAACGATGCAAATTCTCGGGGTATGGATGCAACGGGCTACGTAATCCTAACTTGTTGCTGCGGCTGGTGCATAGGTGGCATTGTTTATCTTATAGCACGATCAGATCATCAACCAAGATATCAAGGTGAAGATTCTAGATTCACTCCGGAACCACCCAGTCCACAGTACAGAGGACCACAACCTGATCAACAAACCTTCTATGGACAACCAGACCAAGGTTCGAGATCACCCAGTCCACAAGACACCTATCGTCCCCAAGATACTTATCGCCCAAGTTCTGTTTCATCTAAACAAAAATTCTGTACAATGTGTGGTTCCATGAATCCCGGCAATGCTAAATTTTGTTCTAATTGCGGGTCCGACAGTTTCTCTTAGACCTAAGCATCGAATTTTTTTTATTTTTCTCGTTTAAAGTATTATTTTTCGGTATCGCTATCAGTTTTTCCCAATTGTGAGAAAAAATTTATTATCATTCAAGCTGAATATGTATGTGAAGAGCCATGGCTGAACGAAGAGAAGAAAAAACTGCATTTTTCGACAAAAAAAGACCCGACCTCAGAGCAAACTACGATCCCGAAACTCAACAATACGCAAATTACAGAACATCAAAGGGTTTTCCCTTAGGCGGTTTGGGAACGGGAGGTTTTCGTATTTTTACCGATGGAGGTTTTGGACATTGGGCAACTAATCACAATTGGTTCAAACCAGTGAAATCAACAAAAGGAACGTTCTTCTCAATTTGGTCAAAGCAAGACGAAGCCATGTACACAAAGATCCTCCGTAGATCAGTCCCGGATGATGTGGAGTATCTAAATGTCGATCCCATCGATCATACATTATTCGAGGGAAAGCTCCCCCGATTTGAATTACAATACGGCGACCGTCAAATTCCGCTTAAAATTGAGTTGAACGGGTTTACGCCCTTTATCCCCAACAATGTAAAGGATTCTTCGCTTCCCGTCGCACTTTTCCGCTTTAAAGTTACCAATCCCACCTATGAACCTATTTTCACCTCCCTACTATTCAGTTTCCAGAATATACTCGGATTGGGGGGAAGCGGTGGCTCTGGTTTGTTGACTCCTCTCGATGGACCGGTTACCTATAAAAATGACAATGAGAATTTCATCCAACAGTTTAATATGGAATACGGATCGGGCATAAAATTGGGAACGAAATTGAATCCTCCAAAAATTGACCCTGCTAGGCGAACGGTCGGAAGTTATTTTGTTTTTTGCCAAACCCCGGATATTCGACAACAATCCCGAGTTCATATAACTAAGTGCATTCAATGGGACGAATCTCAAAAACGGGCTTCAATTTTAGAGCAATTTTCTGTAGATGGAACGATTAATCAAGAAGAGGATCCACAGGGAAAAAGTGGGGCCATTGCAGCAAAATTTATGCTGGAACCGGAGCAGAACATTTTATTGGATTTTTATGTCGTATGGTGGATGCCCAATCATGTAATCGAAAAGAAACAACGACTTAGGAAGCTGCTGGGCAAACATTGGGGAATAGATTACGGGCATAATTATCTTAATCATTTCGGGTCGGCCCAAGAATTAAATAATTACATTGTGGAAAACCGCGATCGCCTCTATGCCGAATCGTTAAAACTGGAATATATCTTGGCAGATTCAAATCTACCCAACTGGCTACAACATTATTTATTAAATTCCGCAGATTCCCTATTGTGCAATTCGGTCCTTACCAAGGATCAAAAATTTTATACGATTGAGGGTGTTCCTTGGAGTTGGCCGTTTGGAGGTTTGACTGGAACGAACGACCAGCGTCTTACCAGTCATATATATTTGGCAAATTTCTACCCCGAATTAGATCTTTCTGAACTCTTAACGTTTCTAGATTTGATGGAAAATGGGAGAATTCCACATGGAAATGGAAATTGCGATATAGCACTGGGTACCGCTGAAGTCCCCTATGGCCGCCCTATAAAAATGTTGAACATGGGATTTTCTCACTGGGTAGACTTAACCATGAACGAAATCCTTCAATTGGGGCGCTATATACTCACCCATGGTGATTTTGATTTCCTCAAGAAAAATTGGCCGAAATTTTTAGAAATGTGGGGCTATCTGAAGCAAGTATCAGTTAACGATATTCCGGAAGGAATAACCACGTACGATGTCATGAAGTACGAACCGTGTTTTGTTTATACTTCAATTCTCTATTTGGCAACCTTGCAAATGCTGCATTATCTTTCATTGCAAATGCAGAAAATCGACGAGGACAATGTGATCAAACAACAAAATATTGCCAAAGAGATTTATAAACAATTTTCACGAGTTTTGACAGTTATGACCACCAATCTCTGGAATGCCAAAGGCTTTTTCCGAGTAGCAAAAGGTCAGGATACACTATTTACAGGAGCAATGGCAGGAGATTGGTTTTCCCGTTATACAGGGTTTAAACCCATGCTGGAATTTGACAAAGTGCATAAAATGAGTATCTGGCAATCACAAACTCTCATAAGCTCGCATAAATCGACCAAATATAAAAATCTAACAACCATGCCACTCCCATACTTAGAAGCAAATACCGCAGGGGTGGAAAAAGAATATAAGCATAGGCTTGGAGCAGAGTATGAAGGAAATTACGTGTGGCAATCTATTTCCTATCAAGCCTGTGAAGCTATTTATTTGGGAAGGATCGCGGCGGGGCTGAAAATCATCAAAATGATCTTTGACAAAGGCTTTTATGAAGGTTTCCCCTGGGATATGGATTTATACGGAAGGGCAGGATTTGTGTATATGTCCCATCCGGTGATTTGGGCAGTGCTTCCAGCATTGTCGGGGATGTTTTACAATGCAGCCGAAGAATCTATAGTAATTTCACCTAAAGTGTTAGCAGGAACAGATAACATAAGAATACCCGTATTTTTCCCGAAAGCATGGTTCATGATGGAATTCAATAAAAATTCCAAACAAGTCTCATTAACTGTTATTTACAGCAAAAATCCCGAAGCTAAGGTTGAAAAAATTCTCTATCGCAATTTGCATGGGCACGATTTCCGCCTCCCACTTCTTAAGCCCTTTATTATTGATGATGGGGAAGAGTGGAAGGGAGAAATTCCAAATTAGGGTTTTATAGCGGAGATTAAGAAACGGGGCGTAAGAAGATCAATAAACCCTTCTTCGGATATCCGATTATGGATTTTCATCAAATGATCGATATATTTTTCAGGTTTGAAATCCGGAATTGCCCATGGAACAATTTTTAGGAGATAGACTAACGCACCCACGTCAAACAAACGCGATTTCATATCATATGAAAGACCTTCCCGAATATCAAAACCGCATTTGCATAACAATATTTTTTATACACTATATTTTTTTGTACACTAGTTAAAGTAACGTTATATACGTCATTAAAAGCGTTCTTACAAGGTTTTTCTCATGGTTAATAAAATAAAAACATGGTTTACAGATCAAGGAGATAAGATCCGGACATCGGTCAAAATTGATCCATCTGCTCCGTTCTATTATCTTGCCCTCCTCTTAATTTTCATATTGGCAATGTTAATTAGAAGTAGTCCTGTTGTGCAGGGCACGTTTCTCATTAAAGCCTTTGACCCTTGGTATCAGTATGATTCCGTTAAGAAGCTTATCGATGTGGGGTGGCATGACTGGGTAAATCTTAAAGACTATCAATTCTGGTTCCCGGAAGGAGTCACCCGTTCTAATCTTCGCCCTGGGCTGCTCGTCACTAATGCGCTTATCTACAAATTCTTGATTGCATTGGGCATAGAGGTAACAGTCTTTCAAGTTGTATTTTACTTCCCAGTGCTTATGGGGGGTCTCACTGTCTTAGTTGTGTTCTTTCTGGGCAAGGAGATTTTAGATAAACGGGCAGGGTTATTCGCAGCCTTCTTTTTGGCATTTAGTCCTGGGCACATGCAACGAACCGTGGCGGGTTTCTTCGATAATGAAACAATTGGTATCTTTGCCATACTTCTGGAGTTTTTCTTCTTCATCCGGGCCACAAAAAAAGGAAAACTATCCGACGGCATTTTTGCGGGGTTAAGCTTAGGCTATCTTACTTTGAGTTGGGGAGGTCTTACATATGGATATTTAATGCTCCCCCTTATTGTGGGAATTTTGATCCTTGCCGATAAGTATAATGGCCGAGTTTTCGTGGCATATACGGCAACAATTGGAATAGGGGTTCTCATTAATACCCTTGCTCCCGCATTTAATTGGCAAAAAGATTTATTTTCAATGGAAATTGGAGTCAGTCTATTATTTCTAGTTTTCTTAATCGGATATCATTTCATTTACATGCAAAAAGGAACATCCAAATATGAACAAATACTCACCGGTATAAAATGGTCATTAATTCCAATTGCGGCGGTGGTAGCGATTTTACTTTGGATTGATCCTGCATGGATGCCATTTGATTTAGGCTCTCGATTGCAATCAATTATCAATCCCAATATTAGGGAAGAAATTAATCTCGTGGCTTCGGTCGGAGAACATTCACCCAGCCCATGGAGTGTATTCTATTTCAACTCCATGATTCCGGTTCTGTTGGTGATACCCGGGGTGTATTTTGCTTTACGCCGGGCTAATGTGGAAGATGTTTTAATGATCGTCTTCGCAATTTCCCTCTTTTACTTTACAGGAAGCATGATCCGTATTGTCCTTCTGTTCGCACCCGCGATGTCAATATTAGGAGGGTACGCCCTATCCAATATTCTCAAATTTTTTGGGAACTTAATGAAAGATAAACCTGCCATCACCCGACGCAGAAAACGACAATTAAGCCGCACCTTGGGTAAGTCGGAAGGAGTTATTGTCTACATTCTTATCGGAATCTTATTGTTTGTCCAAGCCAACCAAGCAATAGATATGTCTGCTAATCAATTGGGTTATTCAGAATTAGTGTCCGCAGGTGTATTCCACGACTGGGAAGAAAGCTTCACATGGATGGATAATAATATGGATTCGAGCACAGTGGTAGTTTCATGGTGGGATTATGGATATTGGTTGACTACAATTGGGAATGTTACAACGGTAAACGATAATGGAACATGGAACCAAACAAGGATAGGTCTTACAGGTATGGCTATGATGCAAACGGATGAGCAAATGAGTGCAGAAGTTTTCCGGGAATTAAAGGCAGATTATGTGTTGGTATACTTTGGACATTTGCTTTCGGGTCTCGGAGGAGATGAAGGAAAGTGGCCTTGGATGTTGCGCATCTGTAATGATAATACTGCAAATTATGAAAAAATGGGAAACTTACCCAAAGATAATTGGTATGAGGGAGACGTGGACACAGTATTCAATGAGGATTATTATGTAAATGATACCTCCGGTGCCTATTTACCCAATTGGTTCGATACAACTCTTGTAAAACTGATGTTTGCAGATGAAATTGTAACCTCGGCGGGATTATCTGAATATTCCCCTGAAACCAGTAAATATTTAGTCTCAGCTTTAGAGGGTACTAGCACCACCCTGGGCCGAACCGACACCTATGGAAATTCGTGGTTGGATTATGATACTATTAACGGTGATTACGAATTACAATACTTCACCCCCACATATTTTTCCCTTAATCGCATGGTGAAGATTTTCAAGGTTGATTATGACGCCTTGGACTCCGATTTCCAAGTGGATGAAACTTACATTGATACCAATGGTTTAGGTTATGCTACGGTGAACAACACCGGAACTACCGATTTAGAACTCAAAGAATTACTTGTAAGTGATAATGTCAATGATTATGCGGTCAATTTCACCTTGGAGGATGAAAATGTGGCAATTGCTCCAGGAGAAACCCGATATGTGTGGTTTGACTCAACAGAGATCAATAGGGAACAATTTAATTTAGGTGATGGTTATTCCATTAAAATTCAGATGGGGTTGGCCGATTCCATGAGTGAATATAAATTCACAAGTGAAAGTGTGTCAACAACTGTCACAGAACCCGATCTTACTTCCGTTGGGATTGACAAATCAACCTCTTACATTGAATACGCAAACGGTCAATATAATGCCTATCTTACGCTGCAAAATCTCGGCGAAGTTCCAGTGAAAGTCGACGCTCTTGAAATTGCAAACCAATATTATAATCAGACAGAGATGAGTGCATTGCTCGGAAGAGAACTAATGTTGGCACCGGATTCCAGCGAAGAGATCGAATTAAATGATTTGGATTTAAATATGGACACCGATTTCACCGAAGATGCTTTAGTGTCCATGTATACTATTCGAGGGCCCTCGATTCAAACGATAGTTTCCCAATCCACTGCAGGTTATGCAATTGATCTGACACCTACAATCTTAGGCGAATTACCTGAAGCCATGTATCGCTTTGACCAAAACACCTATGAATTGGTTGACACCACATCCAGTGAGATCTATGTTAATTACAACACGGATACCTATCTATTGGACAATGGTACTCTACATCTGAAAATTGAGAATACAGGAGATGAAATGTTCGCGCTTGAAAATGTTGTGGCTGCAGATTCGTTAATCTCTGATTATGAGATTATGGATGATCTAGGGGTATATGTCGATCCCACTGTGGGAGATAATTACCAATTGCTCTTCGTTGATCCGGGTGAAACTCGCTCGATTCGGGCTGTCGTTCCGGATGTGGAACTAAATATTCCGAAATTAATTGGTATCACCGCTTCCATTGACGGAGACACGATTTCACGCAAGAGCGCCTATTTTGTTCCCCGAAGTGCCACTGAGAAAGTTTCCATTGTAAATGAAACACACGCCCAGAGCTTTACCTTCACGGATGAAGTTGTTCGACTCACGTTGAAAAACATTGGCTTCGATTCCATTACTTTGGATGAAGTTGTGCTCAATGGAACTGAAACGATTTCATTGAACTCCAGCATGGTATTAAATGGATCGCTCACCTTGGCCCCCGATGAAATTGCAATTGTGGAATTCGACATCACATCCTTTGCGGTAAACCTAACCAATTCTCTCGATGTTCAGGTGAACTTGGAAGGAGTACCGGCAGGATTTAACACCGCTACTCTTGATGCCATATTGCCCAGTCTGGACGAAGTCTTTAGAATTAATCTTCCTGGAATCGAGGATGATTACAGCCATCAATTACATGATACCTATGCAGATCTCTCTGAAGGGTGGATCAATGTGGTGGTGGAAGTCGAAAATGAGTATTTACTGACAATAGACAGCGTGATGTTCAGTTTGACAGGCGATGACGGTGATTATGAATATCTGGACTTGGCTTCTGGATTTGTAAACCTGGATGGTGAGATTGGATTTGATCTCGTAGGTGATGAAGCAGAAGATACAACAATTGCACTCTATGATTTAAAGATTTATGCGTCGAGTCTTGGGTTGACGCTGACATTGGGCGAACCGGTTTATATTAAAATCCGAACCACTGCCGGGTATGAGGCTACGGTTTCAATTACTGTTAGAACTTAATCCTATA
>JABCSI010000204.1 GCA_018238965.1 Promethearchaeota archaeon | reverse complement strand
CTGCAAGTGCGTCCATTTGAAACTCCCAACCAAAACTTGCATCCGGAAAACCATGTAATAATATGACAGGTTCTCCTTGTTTCGGTCCACAAAAAGCCACATGGAGTTGAATCCCATTAATTTTGATATATTCGTAGGTGATATTATGGTATTTTCTCATTATTTTATCCCTCTTTGTACTTGGTATGATTTTTTATATTAATAATTCTGCGTTATGGTCCATTTGAAAATGATCGATAATTCCATCGGAATAGAAGTAGTTCTGCACAAGGGTTTTTTGAGCATGGTATTCCATATAACACTTAGAATAATGTGGCCTATTGTGAATTTAATCTCCTTGATCCTTTCATTTGTGGGGTTGGCGGTTGTGTATTTGATAAGTCTACAACCCAAAAAGCGCGAATCTAAAGTAGGGGCAAAGGCATGGAAACAAAGCAAAAATTTGCGGACAGTTGGCTTTTTTTGTGAAACCCTCGGTGTTATCAATATAATTTTATGGATCAAGATTCCAATTCCCAAACTGGATTGGAAAATAACTCAAAATCCATCGATTGCATTAATTATTGCTCTTTCCCTCGGAATTCCCTGCCTTATCATAATGAGCATTGGTGTAGTACAAGCGGGGAAGGAATCCTGGGAACCACATCGCCATGAAATCTTGAATCATGGTTTATATCGATATGTTCGCCACCCCCAAGCCATCACCGAATTCCCCCTATTTGCAATAATTGCATTTGGAGTGAATTCATGGTTTATTTTTAGCATTTTAACCCTCTATACTATTATTTACCTCCCAATCATGAAAGTTGTGGAAGAAAACGATCTAATTAGAAGGTTTGGTGATAAATATAAAGCCTATCAAATAGAAACAGGGGCATTTTTTCCAAAAAGAATGTCAAAGTCAAAAAAACTGCTATAGGAAAGGGGAAAAGGAAAAAAAATCATGAAATTAACCACAATGATTCTGCTCATACGGAGCGGAGCAGATAACAACTGACAATTAACGAGACGTAAACCAAAATAAGGCCAGTTTATCTACATTAACTCTTTTCATGTCTGAATATATTATCCATCCAGTATTACCAATAACCTCTTTAAGCTCACCATTTAAATGTCCATTATTTTCCCTTACATAATCCATCATTGAACTTTCAAACGGAAATACCATATGAATATCCATTCCGATTCTCTCAGTTAGATACTCTTTTAATTCATCATTTATCAATTAGTTCACCTTTTCTTACTATGAAAATCAATTAAAATCATATTTTCTGATATATTTAAATTCTTGCAAAGAAATAATCCCTCTAAAGTAACCATCTGTTTATGTGAAAGAGGCTAGGAACGGCTAAAAAAATGGTTAAATAATTTGGTCAATTTATTTATTTTCACTTTTATCCGTTTTCTTCTTAAGACAAGGTAAAATAGTATTAAAAATGATGATTTTCAATTGAAATCTATTAGAAAAGTAAAATATTATGAAAAAATTATGAAAAATTAATCAGAACGGCTTCATTCTCGGATATTCACTAAGAAAACCGATAATCAAGCCATTAGATTTCAATCAATTACAAGAGGTAATGGTATAATAATTTCCTCATCACGATTCTGTTTTAAATCCGCAAGAAGAACAGAAGATATAATGTTGGTTCCGCAAGACATCTTGATCGGAGTCAGAAAAGGGATTACCACAACCGGGACAAAAACGAGATACGGATTTTTCTGTTCCAGGTGAATTGTACGAGACATATGATCCATATACTTCTGTGTTGTTCTGCGCATGATAGGATGGTTGAACTACTGGATTAACATGTGTTTTTGGCGGAGATGGTGAAGTTGGGGCAGGTTCAATTGGTGTAGATTCGGCTGTAGGAATGGGCTCTTCATATTCCACTTGGTGTCTAGGCCTAAAGGCCCTAGAGAGGAGAGATATTCCAAAAATAATGAAGAGAATTGGAAATATCGAGCTTAAATTTCGGATAGGCCCCATGAAGAAAAACATCATGAGCATCGGCATCAGGAAGAATCCGAAAAGGGGGCGTCGGCGGCGGACGGTCGAATTTTGGGTTCGACTCGAGCAATGGGTTGCGTGTGTGGGCATTTTGTGTGATTTCACCTGAAGGTTTAACCAAATTAATTCGATTTGTGCCTTAGCGAAAGTGTAGGATCTGAAAAAAGAAAAAAGAAAAAAGAAAAAAGGAAATTGTGCAAGGATGTAAATAGGGTGGTTATTGGGGATGTTAAAGATGTTATTCAATGAAAATAACCCATTGGGGATATTTAAAGGGTTTTGAACCAAAGGTTCTAAGAACGAATCCGGAAAACTGAAGAAAAAAAATTGATTGTGCGAAGATACTATTGTAATAAGTGAAAAACCTAAATTACGCCTTTTGGATCTTGGCCATCTTGATAAATAGCCACTACTTTCTTCATTTCGTCGGGAATTTGAATACTCTGGGGGCACTTATCCAGGCATTCGTTACATTCGATGCATAATTGGGCAGCACCTGAATTCGGTTTCTCCTTCAAGTCATCGGGGGTTTGCGCCAATCCATCGAACCATACTTGCATCGCCTTGGCAGAACCGGTCCATGCTGCCTCATTCAATAAACGTAGGTTAGTGGGAATATCAACGCCCGATGAACACGGCATACAATACTCGCATTGCGTGCATGGCACGACCATCATCCCCTGATAGGCATCCCTTAATTGCCAAATCACTTTAAAGTCTTCAGGAGTTAAAGAGTTTTCTTTCGAGTTGGAGGCGCTTTCAATATTCTCCTTTATCATTTCGAGGGTATTCATCCCACTCAAAACTACTCTGACTTGTGGATAATTCCACACAAACTGGAGCGCCCAATCAGCCAGTGTTCTTTTAACATGAGCATTATCAATAATTTCTTTGGTTTGGGGGGTTTCCCTAACCAATTTCCCGCCCCGCAGTGGTTCCATGATGATCACAGGAATATTCTTCTCTCCGGCATATATTAAGCCTTTTTCTGTTGCCTGAGAATTTATATCCAAATAATTAAACTGAATTTGGCATATGTCCCAATCAAAGGCGTCAATAATGTCCCGGAACATTTCATAATTTCCGTGGAAACTAAATCCAATATATTTTATTAGTCCTTGTTCTTTCGCCCGTATTGCCGATTCGAGCACTTTTAATTCCTTTACCTTCGCAAATCGATTCTTATTTAACGCATGCAACAGATAGATGTCCACGTGATCGGTTTGTAATTTCTCGAGTTGAATCTGTAAACACTTATCAAAATCTTCGGAGACCTTATACACCCAAATTGGGGCCTTGGTAACCAAGCACACTTTTTCCCTATACCCATCCAGTAAAGCTTTACCGACAAGTGTTTCGGAAGTCTTATTGTGATAGGGCCAGGCCGTGTCCACATAATTAATCCCCGAGTCTATACCGTATCGTATCTGTTCGATTGCCTTTGGTTCATCTATTTTTTTGGCATCACCCTCGCCAACGGTTGGAAGTCGCATACAACCGAAGCCTAATACCGAAGTGCTCCAATCCATGGTTTCTATTTTCCTATGTTTCATTACAATCACATTTAGTAATTTCTTCTGGTTTATTATTCTTTTAGATAATTTTTACATTTCTTCTTTTTTTCGTTTAGTTTTATGGTTTTTGAGCACTGGCCACAGCCGGAAATACAAACTTGCGAGTGGATCGCTTAAACATGATTATTTTTTTTACTTCTTGTTGTTTTTTGAATTTTGCCTTGATTTCATCACTGTGTTTATACAGCTTCGCTGTGAGTTTCAGGATTTTAATAAATTTACGAAATCCCCCAACCAATTTTATGGATTCTCTTATTTTTATCCGATGTTTGGAACTCTGGAATTTCCACTCTTTGAATCCGGCTTCTTGGCATAAATGCCCGTATTCATCAGTTTTGGGAACCTTAAGGGGATATCCGGAAACTTCCTTGAACAATTTTTCGGCCCGCAGAAATTCGAGGTTGGCCTCCTCGGTAATGGCTGAATCCTTCATTAATTCATTTAGACCTAAAAATCCCCCCGGTTTGAGAACACGGAAAAATTCCTTAAGGGCAACGGGATGATCGAGAAAGTAAGCCATATATTCTGTAAAAACCCCATCAAAGGAATTTTCCTCAAAGGGAAGTTTATGGGCATCGGCTATTTGGAATTGCACCCTTTCGGTTAAATTTCGCTCTTCGGCACTCTGTTTAGCCATTTCGATGGATGTTTCGGCCAGATCAATTCCCAGAAAGGAGAATAGGGGAAATTTTTCCGCTAAATAAAATGTTGATTTTCCCACACCGCATCCAATCATGAGAATTCTGGCGGAAGGAGGAAATGTGCACAATTGAATCAAATCATCCCAAGACCCCACCCCGGTCCAATTGAACGACTCCAGACCCATATAACTTAACATATCATACCAGTCGAGTTGTGCAATTTCTTCAATACTCAACTCTCCAGAATCCATTTCCATACTCATTTTTTTCACTGGTATAAAATTGGATAGAAGTGTATTTTAATATTAAGATTTAATTTTTTACAGGCAATAGGAGAGATGGTCGATGAATAGAATGGTTAAAATTAGTTATTCTCAAAAAAAGATTGGATAATCTCAAAAAAAGACTTCACTGGTATTTTTTTCTTCCTCATCGACTTCGTCCTCTTCCCCATCATCAAAATATTCCCCCTCATCTTCCTTTTCAAGCAAATCCCCATTAAAGGTAAAAATTTTGCGCCCTTTAAGGATATTTACAAGATCAATGCAGGTAGACGAATCGATATAGGGGTTTTCTTTGATTTGCTTCTCGATCTCGGTGAAATGTTCTTCATCCCGGAATGTAAGAATGCAATGGATCTGTTCGTCATCACCCACCGCGGCAAAAAGAACCTCGTTGTATTGTTCGGATAAAAATTTCGCAAAACTTTCCAGAAACATGGTGTCCAGCTTGCCGATAACCATCTTCTTAAGGCGAATTGCGACCAATTTATACACAGTGAGCCCGATCTCTTTAGGATTTATTACAATAGTGTAGCGCTCTAATATATTGGATTCACGGAGTTTGTGAAGGCGGTGATAAATGGTTGAGGTTTTAACGTTGAGATCTCGTGCCAAATTCTTCAGACTGACGCGAGCATTCTCTTCGAGTGCCGCTAAGAGTTTTATATCGACTTTATCCATTTTGTTTTGCATCCCTCCAAAAATTCCACATATTTTTCAAAAATTAGGCTTGAATATGATGTTATAATAACGGCTTATATTGATTCATTTTGGTAAACTTTCTAATAAATATTACGAAGGCTCCATTTCTCTCCATCTTGCATTGGGCGATGTACAAAAAGAACACTAACAACTTTGACAAAAATAGACAAAATTGATGAAATAGATGAAATAAATGAAATAAATGAAATAGATGAAATAAATGAAATAGATGAAATAGATGAAATAAATGAAATAGAAAAATTAAGCTAAATGCAGGAAAGATTCAGGGATCTTATAAAAGAAGAAAGAGGGACTAAGAAAGAAGTACGAAGAAAGAAAAAATGCACCAAATTGGATAATTTTGGGTCATTTGGGTTTTTTAGGTTAACATGGCAATTTTTTGCTTCACTACTTGCTGTTCTCCTTCACTTAAGTCGGAAAAGTGTCGGAAATATTGCTCATTCCTGCGATCGTGGTAAAAACTTAAGAGAATAATGAGACAATTTTTGGCAATATCCTGCATTAAGGGAATGTTAATTGTCTCTTGCTTTAATTCGCCCATAACTTCAATGATTTCCTTCGAAATAAATGTATCTAAATCCATCTCATTTTTATTCACGCTTCGATCAAATTTCTCGAGAATTGAAACGTAGTAGTCTATTTCATCGGTATATCGGGACGGGTTCATTTTTTTTAATCAACAAATAATTTTGGTTGAGAGAGATAATAAAGTGGAAGATACATCTAGAAAATATCTAGATCATACATTATACTCTTATCACTCCTAAGTAATAGAATTGATTTAAACATGTTGTATTAGACGATTTACAATGCGGAAGAACAAAATTCAACGATCATATTAACATTAGAAAATTTTCAAGCCAACTTAAACCATATTTGAAAACTTTCCAAAATTTCAATTTCAATTTGGAAAAAATTCAAACATCAATGGAAATTTTTAATGTATTCATATATTCATACAATCTGATCTCAATCTAGGGGATTTCAGAATTACAGAATCAACAGAAGGTGTAGTTAAATGAAGGAAGAAAATGTGTGGCGAAAGCCGTGGAGCGGGGATGCTTTAAAAATTGCCCTAGTGTATCCCAATCACTATTCGGCTATGGCCGGATTAACCGTGCAAACCCTGTATTCCCTCTGGAACAACACACCTCAGGTCATATGTGAACGGTTTTTTTTACCCGAATCCCCCACACCACTTCCACATGGTGACCGAATCGCTCCGGTTCGTTCAATTGAAAGCAATATGGCCTTGGCTGAATTTGACATCGTTGCATTTACTTTAAGTTACGAACTCGATTATCCCCACATCTGTTGGTTTTTGGATAATGCCCATATTCCCTTGAAACGCCAAGATCGGGAATTGGTCCAAGATTCTGAAACATCCCATATCGAAAAATCATCTACCTCTCAAAATACCCTCCAATCTCAAGAGAACATGCCGATAGTGATTGCAGGGGGTGCGGCCGTACGTTCTAACCCACTTCCCATAGAGCAATTTTTAGATGCAGTGTTCATAGGAGAGATCGAACCCATCAATGAACTCTTCCTCCAAGGGTGGTTTAAGGCCGCGGAGGATACAAACAATCTCACATATCAATCGATTCAAGCGAAATTTTTGCATGCCATAGCGAAGCTCGAAGGATTCTGGGTACCCGCAATAAAAACCCTGTCCATAGGAGGGGAGTGTGTAGATCGGGCCTATTCCCATGAATTGGATATAGTCCCCCACCCTATTGCTCAGACTCATCCCATTCTCCCACCTCAAATTTCTTCAGATTCCCTTGAATCCTTTCCTTCCAACATGGCTTTCACGGATTCGCTTTTTATCGAAGTTTCGAGAGGATGCCCCCATTTTTGCCGATTTTGTATGACAGGAGCGCAAATTAAACCGTACCGATTTCGAAGTTTGGCCAATCTACAATCGATAATACTCCGGGGCAAGGAAGAAACAACATTTACAAAGATTGCCATGATTGGATCTTCGGTGACGGATCATCCGGATTTCTTAGCACTCTGTCGCTTCATTCTCGATCAAGGGCTCGAATTTTCGGTGCCCTCAATCCGTATCGATCGCCTTACGCTCGAGATGGCTCAATTACTCCAGCAAGGTGGGATGAAGACAGTTACCATAGCTCCCGAATCAGGATCTGATACTCTTCGAAAACGAATCAATAAGCATATCACCAACTCCCAAATTCTTCAAGGCGCCCAAATTTTACACGATGTGGGCATCCATTCCCTGAAATTGTATTTATTGGTAGGACTTCCGGGGGAGACTGATAATGATATTGGTGCACTTATCGAATTGGTGCGGGCAATTTGCGAAATCGGTTTCGGGAAACATGCGATTAAATTAAGTATTAATCCCTTCATCCCAAAAGCCCATACTCCTTTCGAAATTGCATTCGAGAATTATGTAAATCC
>JABCSI010000023.1 GCA_018238965.1 Promethearchaeota archaeon | reverse complement strand
ATTCTGGACCACATTCGGCTCGATTCCATACCATTACATAACCTTACACACAAAAAAACAACAATATCTGATTCGGATAACACTTCTATTAGCCAAATACATGATTTGCCGCACTCCTTGGCACTAAATTTTGTTCAATCGATGCAAAAACCTCCCTTTTGCCATATTTGGGCAACACTCGGTCTCGTTGATTCGGGATTATTTGGATATTCGACATCGAAGGTAGCTCCCCTGTATTTGGAAAAATTTGGGGCATCAAATTATCCCCCACACATCCTCCAGAAGTTCCAATTTCTTGATGTCGATTCTAGGGCGGAAACAATATTTGCCTATGTATATGGAATTCTCCTTTGTCCAGAATATGGACGCCTTTTTCAGCCAATACTCTTGCATGAATACCCCCGAATTTTTGTGATGGATACTCCTCTATTTCCAGATTTTGTGAAAAAGATTGCAGATTTGGGTAAAAACCTCGTCTTTCTGCACATTGGGGAATTAACAAGTGAAATTCAGGATAAGATCCGCCACAACTTAATCCATAACTTCCCTCAAATTCCAAATGCAGGTAAACTGATCTCTTTTCGCTATATAGTGCCAAATTCTATGCTTTCACTTAGTTTTCACACTTCCACAGATAACGCTGAGATGGAGATCTGTATAAATTGCCCGCAAATTTTATGGGATTTCCGTATCGGGAGTGTCCAAGTAATAAAAAACTGGATTAAAAATCGTATTTACGCAAAAATGGAAAATTCATGGCAATTTGAGAACTTCCATTCCCTTTTTACCCTATTATACATAATAGAAAACACATGCCGAACACAGATGGAGTTGGATAAAATCTTTTTAAGTTATTGGGATTCTTTTATGACACCGACCGATATTCCAAATTGAGCTGATCAGCATAATCGTAGGCCGATTTCATCTCTGCCGAAGTCACTCTTCGATTTATTTCTGGAAAATTGTCTGCAGATACTTTGTAATCGGGATGATATTGCCCCATAATATTGATTACAACATGGGGTATTTCACGGGCAATCCAAGACAATAGGGGTTTGGTGCAACATTCAATGTGCCCAGGCATTACAAGATGACGAATAATGATATTTTTGGAACCATGATTATACAGGAGAGTGAGATTACGGGTGAGAATATCCCAATACTGCGAAATTCCTGAATATTTTTGCCCACAGTCGTTATTTCCATATTTCAAATCGGGAAGCCAGACATCGATTACATCCATTAGAAGCCATAACGCATTTTCCGACAGGTAAAGATTTGAATTCCATAACTGGCAGACATTTTCTTTGAGAAATTTCATCGAATTCAAAATCGTATGTAAATGGGGAGTGGGATCACCACCAACGTAGTTAATATTTCGGGCACCTTGATTATGAAGCGCGGTCGCCAGTGAAGCCAATGATGGTCCATCCACTTCTTGGGCTCTCAAGATTTTTGCCCCATTTATTATTTTTTTCTTTCCTCGGGAGGAAATGTCAAAATTTTGGCAAAAAGCACAATCAAAAGTGCAACCGTTAAAGAAAATTGTACCGCTGGGGACTAACGGGGCTTCTTCCCCCATATGTAAAAACGCAGAAGAAATATAACTTCGATCTGATTGCCCACAATAACCTAAACCTCCTGCAGTCCGATCCACTTTACATTTATGGTTGCAAAAATTACAGGAGAGTAACATACGGCGGCCAATGTGAATTTTAAGATCCAGAAGGGATTGAACCGTTGGTGGCAAACTCCGAAATTCATCTATCTGATATACTTCTGGAGCGATTCTCCGATGAATTTCCCATAAAATATCCAATGAGCTTTCCAGATCGAATGTAGCGGGGATAAATTTACACCTTAAATACAATGCGACTGTTTGATTATCGATTAATGCATAGTAATGTTTCAGATATCGATGTAATCGAGAGGGCATTTTTTCAGACATAATGCTATTATAATCTATCACCCAAAAAGGAAAAAATCTTTACAACTTTTGGAGAGATGAATATTGGAAATTTTCCTATATAGATTGCCCGCCCACAACCTTAAATATGAATTTTTACTTATGGTTATTAATACAAATATATTTTGTAGGTAAATCTAATGAAATTCGCGACTTTACATAAGAAGTTTAACACCCTTTGTGCTATGCCTAAGCACGCTACTATTGGGATTATTCGGAAGTATAACCCCATTGTAGATAATTTTATTTGGTGTTAAATTCCCGGTCCGAATCGCTTAGAAACTAATTTTAACTCTCGATACCGAAATTGCTCACACTTGACTGGGCGAATCGGACAGGATTTAACACTTTTTAAAATTCTACAAATAGTAGATGTGCTTTATATCTTGACCCTGCACACCGCACAAAGGATAGAAAAAGGATGTTACAAAAACAACCAGCATGGGATTTGGGTCATTAAAATTGATCAGATCGTTAGTTCAGTGGCAACTATCATAATTTTTTCAATTAATGGAATCTTATCTCAACCAAAACCTTATATACGAGCATTTCCATATTGATCTTAGTAATAAAATATTGGATTCCCATAGATGAAAATCTATCGGAATGATACTACCTGCCTAAAAAGTAGAAAAACAGTTGGATGAAAATTGATGATTAACTTGAAGCCTTACCAATCCGTAAAGGATAATCTTAGTGAAATGCACCCCATTCATGGCGCCATATTTATTTATCGGCTTATGAATTTACGGGATTGCACCACTATGTGGTAAGGTTCCAAGCAAAGCATCAAATACAAATCAACTGACTGCCTACCGAATTTCCCGAATTGTGAGGGAAAAGGCAATCTGATTTTCACCGGTGCTTTGCACCGATTCTTAGAGATTTCTCAGAATATTCTTAGAAATTTGTTAGAAATTCATCATTCTTTCAAGAAGACTGATTTTCAACTCCGAAGTTTAGAAAATTAATGCACTCGGGTTTTTTTTGTTTCCCAAAAGGAAGATTAACCTGACCCGAAATGCGCAATTCACACAAAAACAAATCACAACGATCAATCCAATCTAAAGGAGGAACCACCCAAATGAGCATAAAAAATGAAATGAAACAGGAAATAGCCAAAGCAGAATTAGAAGTCGATACTCTATCGAAGGATCCTCTTTCCGATAACCATTCAAGATTCCCAGAAGAAAGCTCGCAAGGAATTTTTGATTTTGGTTCTCTGAATGAAATGCAGTTTCAACTGGAAGCAAACGGATATCAAGTCCCAGTACTCCAGGTTGAACGACAAATCACTCCCTTATCAGAGTTGGAGGATGATCGATTCCGCTTACCCATAACGAAACACGATATCTACGAAGATGTTGAATATGCAGAACTTTGTGACATACTCAATCGAATCAATACCGCATGTTCACAAGATCCGGAAGAAATCCATTTTCGGATAAACTATCGTACTATCTGGAAGGGTCTCACTGGATCCGCCATGTAGAATCCCTTATGATTTTTTTGCCATAATATATCTCCATATACCTCAAACAAATTCAAACCCACCATACTATTCGCAAAAACCTGGAGGTGAAAAAGAAGTAAATCGTGTAAAATAAACCACATCAGAAAAATATACTAAAAAGTATAACATTAACCAAATTACAAGCATTAGGTTAAAAAAAGGGTGGAGAACCCTCAGGGGTTCTTCAAAAAAATCATATTATAATTTAATAAAAACTGAGGTGAAAATAAGAAAAACGTGAAAAAACTAAACTAAAAAATCAAACCTGAATATTTAATAAGAAATACACCATTTCTCCCGTGATGGAAGCCAAAAAATCGATTCTCACGCCGAAAACTCTTTCTTTATCTTCCATCACGGTGTCTACTTCTTACTCTTGATTACTCAAAGAAAAAAAAAGCAATGCCTAAATCGATTTATCATCATTAAACAATCTATTTGTGAAGAATAGGGGCAGAAATTCTGAAAAATCTGGTTAATCCATAAGCAATCTCTTGCACTTTGGGGTTATTTCTAAGCTTTTTTACTATTTCATCCTTTATTCCTTCAATATTTGTTAACGTTCGTCTCCCCTTCAAAAACGTTATTATATCTTCTTCGCGCATTGGATGTCTGCCAATAATATCTAAAATTGCTTTAGATGGATCTGTTTCTATTGATGTAAATTCCCCTGTAGGTAAATAATCCATACGGCTCGCCGCTAATATCTCACGGGCTTTAAGAACCATTTTTTCGTCAGGAATTTTAACCCATTGTTCTGCTGGAGGTCTTACAGGAACATTAAGAAAAACTATGTTTGGATGTATATCTCTAATAAGATCGGCAATTTTGTTTATACTTTCAATAGTATCATTTAACCCTTTGACGAGCATGACTTCCAAATAAATTATACCGGAAAACTCTTTACGAAATTCTATGTATCCCTTATATCTATTACTAAAATCAATCGATTTTAAGGGTCTATTTATTTTTCTAAAACTGTTTTCGTCCCAGCTATCAAAATTTAATAAAACGACATCGGCCATAGCCAATTCCGTTCTAATCTGAGGATCTGTAAGTAAAGATCCGTTGGAAATTACTGCAACTGGTTTGCTTTGAATGGTTTTTATTCTTTTTATGAGATCACCTAGACCCAAATAAAGAGTAGGTTCTCCATCGCCAACTATTGTGATAATATCATATTGAGAAGAATCTATGCTATCTATGTATTCTTTCAATTCGTGAATTATAAAATCCACATCAAAATACATTTGACGTTCGCGTGTATATTCAACAGTTCTTCCAAGTTGGCAATATACACATGAAAAATTGCATGTTTTATTAGGAATTGGACTAATCCCGAGCGATTGTCCTAATCTTCGTGAAGGAACAATTCCAAAGACAATTTTATAATTTGAATTTGAATCAATCATTGATTTAGATCAAATATACCAAAATATTAATACTATTTTTATTATATATAGTAAAATCTAAATCGGGTTAGTAAACAAACAAAGCAATCCCTATGTCGACTTAAAATGATGGATGGCCAAATTGTATTGATTTTTCAATTGGATAACCAAGGAATGGTATTGGGAGCGATGTTTTTCGCAAAAAATTGCATAATTCTGAATTAGGGATACTCCCATATCGACCAAATTTGTATCTGTTGGATTGTCAACAAGGGGACATCCAGGGGCAATCATATATTCATGCTGGAGATATAATAATGGATAAATTTTACAGTGGAAAGGTTTATGGGCATGGAGAGAACATCCCGAATAAGAAAGAAAGGGACAATTTCCACGGGATTTACTGATGGCCACAAATTCATATTCATATTCATTTCCATTTCCGTTTCCATTTCCATTTTTCACCGGTAAAACAATTTTCTCCAACAAATTGAACCCGAACCAATGATGCCAAGCCTTCGCGGCTGCCTCTAAAGCTGATTTTTCAACTTTGTAGATGATTAATCCCGTAATAGAATCATGGAAATTCTCGGTTTTTGATCCATGTTCTGCCAAATAAGAAAGAGTGTGAAATCCGAGTATACAGGTAGGAATATCTTTGCAGCACTTTTGGCATTCACGACAAGCAGCAAATTGAAATTCCTCATCGAAGGACATATAAAAACCTTAGGCAATTTATCATTAGAAATGGGTGAGATAATTACTTATGCATGGATTTCCTTCTCTTCAAGGAGCTTTTGATGATCCTTTAATAATTTTTGATATTTTTCATTCAGTGCATCAAATGAATCCTGCACATCATCCAATTGGGTGGTTAGAAATGTAATCATTCGTTGTGCATCCTCCATACTCACAATATTCCCATCTGCACTTTGAAATAAGGCCTCTACATGGCGAATTTCCAAATTTTTATCGATATATAAAATCGTGAGAACATCTTTACCAGAATCAGAACTTGGATATTTTGCTTCATAACTATGAATATATGTATGAGTAAAAGGATATGAAGGGCGATTTAGAGCAAAATCCTTTGGAAATTCAATAGTATGATTTATTTTGCATAGCGGGCAACGGTATTTTTTTGTTATCAGATCACTCATAGATATTAATTAGTAGAACACTTGGCTTTAAAATATACTCAGCTGCAATGCTTACAAGATCAGGCCCCTATAAGAAAAAATTCTAGGTACTCGAATCGTACCTATGTTCGGAAAACCCAAGGATTTTATTACAATTTGGGCATGCATACATTCTAACTTCATGTTTATACCCGACATTCAACATTTCCCCTTTAAAATCAACGGTTTTCGCCTGCATTCCTAGAAATTTTTTCCCAAGTTTCTCTTCAAAATACTGATTTAGATGTATTTCAGTTTCACAAAACGGACAAATCCCCATAATAATGAAATTGTAATCGAAACTATAAAAATGTATACAATAAAAAATAATGCAAAAAAAGTTATTTTACTCCATGATAACCGATTTAAAGGCGCTTTACAATCATTGCTTCGCCCATTCCGCCCCCTACACAAAGAGTGGCCAACCCATAAGTTGAAGAACGTTTCATCATTTCGTACAAAAGAGTAACCAAGATTCGAGCACCAGAAGCACCAATTGGGTGCCCAAGTGAGATTGCCCCTCCATTCACATTGGTAATTTCTGGATTGAGTCCGAGATCCCGAATAACGGCAAGGGATTGAGAAGCAAAGGCTTCATTGGCTTCAATAAGATCGATATTTTCAATTGTTAAATCTGTCTGCTTTAGGGCTTTTCGGGTGGCCGGAATCGGTCCCGTTCCCATGATTGAGGGATCCACACCTGCAGTTGCATGGGAAATAATTTGGAATAGCGGCTTGAGTCCGAGCTCGGTTGCTTTCTCTTTGCTCATGACCACAAAAGCGGCGGCTCCATCGTTGATTCCAGAAGCATTACCAGCTGTAACTGTGCCATCCTTCTTAAAGGCCGGTCTGAGTTTCGCTAATTTTTCCACGGTTGTGCCGTCGCGAATGAACTCATCGGTGTCAAAGATAATTGGATCCTTTCGCCGTTGGGGGATTTCCACAGGAACAATTTCATCCTTGAAACGTCCACTATCACGCGCTGCCGCTGCCCGTGCTTGACTTGTGGCGGCAAATTTATCTTGCTCTTCTCGGGAAAGATCCCATTGTTCTGCGATATTTTCTGCCGTAATGCCCATATGGTAATCGTTAAAAATCTCCCAAAGGCCATCTTTAACCATGGAATCATAGAGTTCACCGTTTCCCATTCTTTGGCCCCATCGGGCTTTTTTTAAGAGATAGGGGGCCATGCTCATGTTTTCGGTCCCGCCTGCGACTACAATATCATTATAACCGGTCATGATAGACTGATATGCCAAGGATACTGCCTTTAAACCAGAACCACAGATCATATTGATTGTGGTTGCGGGTGTTTCGTGGGGAATTCCCGCATTCATCGAGGCTTGTCGAGCAACTCCTTGCCCATAACCCGCTTGGAGCACACATCCCATAAATACTTCATCAACCAACTCTGGTTTTAGGTTGGCGCGCTCAAGGGCGCTCTTAATGGCAATTTTTCCGAGTTCTACGGGGGAGATGGTTTTAAGTCCACCTCCAAAAGAACCCACAGGGGTCCGAACCGCACTAACAATAACAACTTCCTTCATAATATTTGGGTAAAAGTAAGTTCACATTTAAATGAGAGTAGATTGAAGATGTGAAAAGATGGAAAAATAGGTTGGATTGAAAAATTATAATGTGAGAAAATTGGAAAAAATTAGAATAAGGGGAAAATGGAAAATAAATGGAAAAAAATAACTGTGCTCTACGGATTATATATTTACCCTAAGAAGTTATTACATTCAAGGCAGTAATCTTGATCCTGCTTCAGATTTGCTCCACAATGGGGGCACTTTTTCATGGTTTTCGAATCAAAGGGTTGAGAAAATGCTTTTTCCGATTCACCCTTCTTATCCTTCTTACCCTTTTTGGAACGCTTCTCTTTTTTGGGCTCCATTTCATAACCTTCTTCTCCGGGTTTATATTTGATTGCGCCGAAAAGGGCTCCGAAAGCCCCACCAATCAACCCACCTTCTGCAGAAGCAAAAAATATGGCAAGTATTGGATGAAGATCTGTCAATCCGCCGAATATCCCATTGATAATTGTGATTCCGCCAACATCTGCTAATGCGAAGGCTAATAGAATATAAATAATCAACCCCCACACGATATAACCCACTGCTAACCATACTCCAATCATAAATCCTTGCTTCGCCGATTTGGCAAACAATAACGCTGAAATTCCAATGCACAACACCCATGGAATCATAAGGGCAAGCGCCATACCCGCTTCCTCAGGCCTATAGATCAATAACCAGTGGATTGGAAATATTAGAATACTGATGATGCTCACAAGCCCACCGGCAATAATTGTTCCGAAAACACCGAGACTGGCACTATCAAAGGCAATAGAAAGGAGTCCAGAGATTGCATCCCCTACATTAACGAATAGACTTCCCGATATGGCATTGGTTAATCCAAAGAACGTGAAACTAACTCCCGCCATCAAAACCAGGCATAAACTCGTCAAACAATTCTGACAAAATTTTCCGCAAAAGGACATTTTTTTTATTCACATCTTTAAAATTGTTAAGTTATACCTAGATTTCGAGTTAAGGTTTAAAAAATTTTTGGGGATCGCGGGTTCCAGACAATTCCGTTCACAATCCAGATCATAATTTCATATCTCGGAGGATTTGGGCATTTTGTTCGGGTAGGGCGTCATTGATGTATGTTTGGGTGCCTAATTCAACTCCAGCTAGGAATTTCCATTTATTCGGTCCCCGAAAAGGCGTATAATATTCAATATGGAAGTGCCATTTGTTTCGGTGCTCAATATTAACGGGTGCATTGTACATGGACATGATATAGGGCATAATTGGGCTACTGACATGGCCATTTTTACCACCATTTCCATCATTACCATCTTTACTTCCATGTCCTCCATAGAGAGCATCATATCGATTGACGACCTTCTTCATGATCGAGGCCAAATTTTCGATTTCGCCTGGGGTTATTTCATCAAGAGAAGGGAAGTGGCGCTTGGCGATAATGTGAACCTCAAATGCCCAATGGGCATAGAACGGAATTTCGGCAATAAAATCTGCATTTTGCTCAATAATTCGCACAGGGTCGGCAATCTCCTTCTGAACAATGTCACATAACAGACATGTATCATTGGAATCCTGATATTGACGAAAATTATCATATTTTTTCTGAATCTTGGGAGGTAGATAGGGAAAACTGTAAATTTGGCCGTGGGGATGGGTCATGGAGTTTCCAACTTCCTTTCCGCGATTCTCCATGATGAAGGGGAACCGCATCTGCGGTAAAGCGGCCAAGATCCGATATCTTTGCTGCCACAATTCGATAAGGGCGACAATATTGGATTGACTGAGGGTTCCAAAGGATGCGTTATGATCCTGGGAATAGAGAATAACCTCACATTGACCATAATTGCTGCGGGTTTGATACAGCGGATCGGAACCAATATCCTGAAATGGAGATGCATGCTCATCCAGGGATGCAAATCGATTAGGCAATTGTTTCACCACCCAGTTACCGGCGCCTTCGGGAGCATCCGGGCAAAAGGGGCAATCCCATGTCCGTTTTTTTTCTACTTTGAACTTTTTCCCTTGGAATGGGCGCTTATTTCGCTTGGGGGCGTAGATTATCCATTCGTGCAAAATTGGATCCCATCGATGTTGCGGATTTTGGGAATTTTGGGGGTTTTGGGAATTTTGGGGATGCTGAGGATGTTGAGATGTCGCATCATTCTTTTCGACCATGGTTGTGAGTATATTCAAGGTCCAGCTCTATAAAAATGATTATTTTCTTTTTTTTTTTGCGGAATGGAATCATGAAATCCGAGTGCACAATATGTGGGAAATACTCACATAATATCTTCATAACAAAGCGGTTGAATATGTCATTGACCATAATTTTAAACAAGTGATCTCACGTATGATTAGTAACTTCATCATTCTCAGAAACGGTTTACCAATAACTAATATCTCAGTTGACGGCACAAAAAAATTCCAACTCACCGAAGATGCAAATACATTTACCTTAGTGAGTGGATTCTTTCAGGCAATAAATAGTTTTGCCGATTCAGTCGAGGATCTGGGTCAAATAGATGAAGTACAAATGACAGATTTACTATTTACATTTCAACGTAAATCAATTGCAGGGAAGGATAAAGAATTACTATTTATTCTAACAACCGAGGGCAACACCAATAAGACTTTGCGAAAAATAATCATAGAAGAAGCATCTTCCACTTTTCTCTACATGTTTGGGAAAAATCTGAAGAAGGATTGGAATGGAGATGTTAAACCCTATCGGAAGTTTGAAAAAGTTTTCAAGGAAATACTTGAAAACATCTTGGAAAATCATCCTCAGGAAGAAGAAGAAACAGAATTAAGCCCCATTTCGGAAGATGAGCTCCCCGCTCTTATATATAAAATGCCCGAAATTACTACATCCATCCCAGTAAATTCCTATGGTATCCAAAATTCCCAACCAAGGGATTATACGGAACCCAAATTTAACCCATCCTCAAATATTAGCAAACGATTCCAAGATTATCAAACATTACAACAATCCCAACGAAGATTTTCGGCAAATGCTTCAATGAACACAGCGGGATTCTTGAGAGGGGGGAATCTGAGTAATTCGATGGAAGCAAATCGATCCCAAATGCAACGATTCAGTGGGGAAAGCCAAATTCCAATTCCAAATCCAAGTGAGAATCAAAATTTTGGCGCATCTCCCTATCCTCAATCGGGATCCCCTTTTCCCTCCAATCCCTTTCAACCCAATGGGTATAATGCAAATCCAAATCCATCTCTATATCAAAATTTTCAATCCAGATCGGCCCCCTCTTTCAGTTATCCATCTATGGAAGAATCATATTCAAATAGAAAATATTATCGACCCCCGGTGCATGAATTAATTCCCGTGAAAAGCCGCCTTACGGCAGGAATCTTCCGCAACCAAATTGAGAACTCATGGATAAAGGTTTTAATGGTTGCGATTGATGGACGTAAATCCTTGAATAATTTGGCCAATTTACTCGAAATATCGCTTTCCGATGTCATCCAAGCCTGTGAATACCTGGAACGGGAGCAATTTATCACATTTAAACAATAAAAAAGTATCCTACGCTAAGTGTTTGATCATCAACGGTAAAATCTCGGGATATTGAATTGTTGCGAAGTAAATACCTTGGATTAACTTTTTTTGCTTTAATTCTTGAAGAATGGGTCCGTAGTATTCCAAATTATATGCATTAAATTTATCCATTCGGGCTTGGTAGTTCGCTTCATTCATCGTAATATACCGATAGGCTTTCAAAATCACCTCAGGAAAGGTAACCCCTGGGAGAAATTCGGCAACTTTACGGGCCATGGAGTAATTATTCATGGGGGTAATTCCAACCATTGTCGGGAGATCCAAAGATTGAAGGGATTTCAAGGGGGAGATAACCCGATCTACCCCAAATACAATTTGGGTTTGGATAAAATCAAGACCAATTTTCTGTTTCCGCTTTATTTTCATAAGTTCCAGATCTGGACGGCTTGAATTTACATTAAATACTGCCCCGGTTATAAAATGTGGAAAACTCCCAAGCATACTATCGCTGGATTCCGCCACAGCAGCAGGGATTTCAAATTTTTGCCCAAAAAGGGTTTGACTCTGATTAAATTCCTGACATGCCTGTAGAAGATGGGTGGAATCGAGATCAAATACCGGTTTCGATCCAGGGATAGGGCCCAAGGACGGATGATCTCCTGTTACCAACAATACATTGGGAAATCCCAGAGCATAGGCAGTTAACAATGTAGACCCCAAGCCCAATCGGTTAGAATCTCGACATGATACGCTCAAAATCAAATCTTTTTTTGTAACCCGTCGAATTTGTTGAGCAATTGCCAGATTGGAAAGAAAGATATTGCTTCCCGGGTTATCTGGTATGGTAATTATATCCACATATTGGTCCATAAATGCGGCTTGGTGTTCGAACACCGAGAGATTTAAGATGGAACTATACTCGATTTCACCGCCGTATAAAAATTCCCCAGCCCGCATTCTGGTTAAGAAATGTGAGGGGGGTAATTCATGATTGTTCTTCATTATATTCCCTCTTCTTCCCCTTGCCGGTATTGACCGGCATTTTTTACGGCTTGAGGATTGGCTAAATAAAGATTAAGGCGATTATATATATTCCAATCGAAGGGAGATCTGATTTCATCCAAAAGGTGCTCTTTATGAAGGTTTTTCAGCCGATCGGCGATTATAACCCATGCACAGGGATTTTGATACGAACCCACCTCACATTTTCCATCTTGCATCCCACCACAGGGACCATTCATCATGAATTTAGGGCAAAATTGGCCCAATTCCGAGATTATTGATTCGATTTTGTTCTTTTCCATTTTTGATTCCATTCACAGAGGTCAAAATATTCCCTTGTCATAATCTAGATTCAATGAATTTTTGGGGAAAGAAAAACTTAAGCTAATGAAGATCATGGAAGATACGACCGACCACCCTATTGAAAGCCTCCCCGATCAAGCGCAGAATCACAGTTTGAGCCAAGAAGTAATCCTCATTCAAAAAAAGTATCACATTATCGGCCGAAGGAGAGAGCTCTTGCTTTTGCTTATTGCAATTCGGGCGCGGAAACATATTATTCTTGAGGGTGTGGTAGGAACGGGTAAAACCTATCTTGCACGCGCTTTGGCCGAATATGCCAATCATAAATTTTATCGCATTGATGGCTCCGAAGATGTGCTCTCCCACGTTTTAACCGGCTATTTTGACCCCCCTATGGTGCTGAATATGGGATATCTGGAAGATTCTTTCATTTATGGTCCACTATCATTGGCAATGCGTGAGGGAGGGTGCTTATTCATAAATGAACTTAATCGAATTCCGGAATCTACCCAGAATGTATTACTTTCGGCCTTGGATGAGAGTACGCTGATCATTCCAAAGCTTTCTCAAATAAAAGCTAAAGAAAAGTTCATCACGATCGCCACTCAGAATCCTGTTGCACATGTGGGAGTATCTGCTCTTGGAGAAGCCCTTAAGGATCGATTTGTATGGATTGAGGTCGAGTACCAACCGGAAGACGAAGAGATCGAAATCGTAGAATTAAATTTAGACTCATCCAAACCACACACTCATTTGCATGCCACGATGGCAGTTAAAATTACCGATATGACCCGAGATCATCCAGATATTCGTCGAGGTGCATCCATTCGAGGTGCTCTCGATTTAGCAAAATTAATTGAGGTTTATGGGACCAGACCCGGCTTAAATTTCTGGAAAGAAGCCACTATAATGGCATTACACTCAAAGATAGAGTTAGTCGATGGTACTAATCGAGACATCAAAGATATTTTACGGGAAATCGTTGAGGAAGTATTTTACCTTTTTCATTAGAGGCAGAGGGAAATCTTCAAGCGATCCCCGAGGAAGCCAAACGTAAAATCGATCGGTTACGATTATCTAATCTCAAAGACATAGACTTGCTAAAATACGAGATCAAAAGAAAGCGAACCAATCGAAAAAATTATCAGAAATTATCCCAAGACCTTGGCTTTAAAGATATAAAAGATTTAACAAGGATGGCGGTTGAAGAGGATAATGTTGAAGCCTTGATGAGCATGGCCCAATCCAATGTTCATGCAGTCACAGCCGAATTACAAAAAACCGATTATTCCCATTTCTTTTCTAAGAAGTTTCGGGATAACCAGGCAAGCTTTATTCCGCAACTTTATTTCATGATTCGCTCACATGCTCCAATATCCTTTAAATTAATGCTCCAGCGCCTAACCAGATCAATTGTATTGCGATCCTCCCTCAACATTTCAGGGAGGGGATCAAAGGGGAAATCACGCCATAGAATTCATTATTATCCCGGAATCCCAGAATTTGATTTGGAACAAACTCTATTCAACTACATTCAAAATGGAAAACGCATCCTTCGTTATGGAGACATAGTTGGATATGAGCGCCGGCAACGAAAACGAGATGTTGTGCTAATGCTTGATACTTCGGGTTCGATGTTCGGAAAACTCTTACTGAACGCAGCCATGACAACTTCGGTGCTTTCCTATGCCATGGCTAAAGATTTCACAAGCATCGTCTTGTTTAATTCCGAAGCCTTTATTTTAAAATCATTACGGGATGAACGTGAATTGCCCAAGCTCATCGATCAGATATTGGAAAGTGAGGCAGTGGGCTTCACAAATATCAGTGGTGCTTTAAGGAAGGGGTTGCGCGAATTAGAACAAAAACGGGGAAACCGAAGAAAAATCGGGATTCTTATTACTGATGGAGAGTTTAATCGGGGAAAACACCCTGCAATTATCGCTCGCCAGTACCCCCGATTGCATGTCATTAATATGCCCCCGGAACATAAACGGGAAGCTCAGACACGAGGAAAAAAGGTATGCCAAGAAATTGCTACGGCAGGGCACGGATATTTCATACCGGTCAAGGAATTTTCGGAAATTCCCCGGGCTTTAATGAATTTATTGGCTAAAATTTAATATGGAACAATTTTCGATTATTTCTTAGATTCTGGAAAATATCTATGGAACATCTGGAGAAATTCCTGCAAAACTTCGCCCTTTAGTATATTATTTGCATTCACACTTGCTTCAATTTGTGCCCATAGGTCCTTATTTTCTTCTAATTTATCGATAAAGCCCGATAGCCTTATCTGCGCATCATATGACGCACCAATGAAAACATATGCGAATAAAAGGGGTGATTTTGATAATAATATGATTGTATATTTTCCAAATTTTGCCCTATCGAACGATCGGGAAAAAATATCTTCACAATAGGTATGGAACGCGCTGAGGACGCCACCCAATAGCTGATCATTGTAGTCAAAGTTACTTTCAAATTTTTCAGAAAAAATCATTGGCCCGCAATCATTCATTAGCACAAAAGCGGCGGGTATTTCGGTTTCCTCTGATTTTTGCCCTACTCCTTCACGTTTTTCGCGAATTCTCTGTGCAAATTGAAAATTCACCCCCGAAATCTGAATTCGTTCTTCCAAAGATATAGATTTATCCGGAAGACCCTCCCAAACAGCTTGTTGATCCAGTAGTTTATCGTGCTCCTCGGATATTTGAATAGCAATGAAATCCAATTGATGGTCCATGGCATATTTTTGCGCAGAACTCAGAAATATCCGAGCTTGATCGATATCCATGCCAATAATAGACAGTTTAGCCTTCAAGAGAAAAGCCTTCGCCAGCATGATATATGAATGCTGATTATCCGCTACATTGATCAGTTTTTCCAATAGAGGATATATATCATCCAGAACTTCCAAATTACGGGTGATTAATAATTCCGAGAGTAGTAATTCACACTGATTCAACAGTGCTATTTGCGTCATTTCATGTTCAAGGACCGGTCCCGCAGCAATTTCTTTGAAAATTTCTTGGGCTTGAAATATCAGTCTGGTTTGGGTACTGGATTTCATAAAGAGAGCTTGGGCCAATTGATACCGTTGCATGATGCGAATATTATCATTGTTCAGACAGAGTTTCTGAAATTCATTCAAGTATAGGGTAACTTGATCCTTTTTTTTTAATTCTATACAGTTCAAGATAAGATCGAACAAAAAGGTTGATAATTCGAAAGGATTGCCGATTTTCCTTCCTATTTGTAAAGCACGGACCAAATATTGGGAAGATTGCTCAAATTTTCCCTGTTGATAATACACCTTTCCAATATTATTTATAACTACGGCTAACCGATATTCGTTTCCCAATTCAACTTCCAACTTCATGCTTTTTTCGAAATAGTCTAGGGCTTGAGCCATATTTCCCAGTAAGCGATGAATCCATCCGTAATTATTGTAAAGAAGCGCCAAACGTGGGCTGTGCTGTAAAGTTAAAGCAATTGCAAGCGCCTCGTCTAGATATTGCAAAGCATTCGTGTGATCCCCGGTCTCATTATAAAGTACACCAATATGTTCCAGTGTATCGGCTAATTCCTCGGGGGAAGAAGTATCTTTTTGAATTTCATAGAGATCCAGTAATATTTCCAGTGCTTTTTTGGAACTCCCCGATTGCCAATAAATACCAGCTTCAATATTCACAAAATTAGCGGTGTGCTTGATGCGATCTTTCTGCGAAAATTCAGTGTTTTGATCGATTTTTCCCTTCCCCATTACAATTAAGTTCAAACATTTTTCCATTTGGCCTAATCGGAAATAATTATCTACTTGGAGAGAGAGTAAAGAGATTTCTTTTGCAGGAGAGTTAAGGATCATTGGTAAATTGATGATAGATTCTACTGATTGAATAGATTCGGTAAATTTTCCCACTTTATTTGACACAGTTGCTTTCAAGATATCAAATTCGAGTTTTTGTTTGGGCGAGAGATGAGTTTCGGTAATCAATCGAAGTAAGGATTCACTGGCAAGATGAAATTGAGTCGAGTCTATGAGAGATTTTATTCGCTTTAATTCATCGTCAGTGGGATTCATGGTCCATCTCCTTTGAAATTCATTGCAATGGTAGAAGAGGTAATATATTCCTTCCGTTTATTCAGTATAATATTCTCAGTAATCTTAAGCTAATCATTATACAGTATAATATCTAGAAAAAAGGCTAAATATTTTTGGAGTGGGAAAAAAACGAAATCTTAAAGGTGCACAAATGCATTTTTACATAAGTAATTAATATCATTTTTCTTAAAACAATAATACTTTAGGTGAACCAAATATGAGCAGCGATGAACTAAGAAAAGAAATTGAAGCATCCGGTAAGGATAAATTGAAGAAAGTTACAGATGATGAAATGGCTGAACGAGACGCAGAAAAGCAAAAACGCGCGGACGAACTTGAAAAATTGAAGGAAAAGCTCAAATCCGAAGGTAAATGGGAAGAATAATCCTCAATAAAACACCTTTCTCTCTTTTTTTCTCTTTTCTCTATATTCCCTCTATTTCAACAATTCTTTAATTATTCTCTTTAATTGGCTCTTTTGGAGTGAAAATCATTTTGGATTCTGTTGTGGGGGTAACATAACTTCCCCCTTCGGGATCTGTCAAAATAAGCGTAAAATTTTGCTGACCATTCTTACAGGCAACCAGGCTTGTTTTTGCAGTATGGGCATTCTTCCACTCAACTGCATCTTGTGGGGTGGTGCTTAAGAAAAAATCCACCTGTTGTTCCATCTTCAATAAAATTCCTTCCACATTCGTGAAATCGAACGTCGCCGCCGGTCCCCGTTCAATGATGACCCCTATCTCGGGGATTTCTATATTACCTGTCGCTCCCCGGAAGATCTTGTGGGTAAAATCCCCGTCGTCGACAGTTAGCCGATATACTCCGGGCTGAAATGCCGTGAACACAGGAATCATGTCGGTTTTCCGATACATACACGCCGCACATTGAATCACGAAGATAATAATATCATCGCCATCGGGTAATTTATACATCGTTCGGGTAATTTCCACCTCTTCTTGGCAAATTGGGCAAGTTATACCCTGTTCCAAGGGAGGAAACTCGTAATTACCATCTCTTCGGGACATAGAAGTATTTTTCTTCATGGGAGAGGAGGGGGTAGAAGAATTAGGAGATGATGAAGGGGGAGTGGAAGAAGATGGAGAGGGGGAGGGCAAATCGGGATTCATGGGAAGATCAATGTGTCCTCCATTCTAAATTTTACTCTCTATTCTTTTGAACATTTTGATCATTTTCTCCCATTCACCAGAAAAAAATGAAGGTTTTTTAAAATCCTCGATTTCGGAACGAAAGAGGAACCTTCTTTTAATCCCTCATCCATTGGTAAAGTAAATCAATATCTCTGGTAAAACCCCTTATTTTTTGAAATAAATTGTTTCCCAATCCTCCATACCTTAGGAGAATCATAATGGGGATGTCATAATGGGGATGTGAATCGCCCCGCCACGAAATAAAATCCCACTTAAATATTAAACCGAGTTATTCAAACTAACTGATTTTTCTACCGAGGTCAAAATCGATGACAGATGAAAGAATAATTGAAGTTACGATGCATGGTCGAGGCGGTCAAGGGGCAATTACTGCCGCTCTCCTCCTGTGCGAAATCGCATACGCTGATGGTTATACCGATGTTCTCTCGATCCCGAAGATTGGAGCAGAACGGCGCGGTGCACCCATCAAGGCATTTACAAAACTTTCCCGAGAACGAAAAATAAAAAATTATGCAGCTGTGGAAGACGCGGATATTACCATTATATTCGATCCCTCGTTGATACCATTGCCAGGTGTGGCAGAAGCAATCAAACATGGAGTCGTGTTAATCAACACCGCCGATGAAGTGGATGTTTCAAAATTCCCCTCCGATTGCAAAATCTACACCAGCCCGGTGACCAACATTGCGCTGGAATTAAACCTTACAGCAGCCGGTTATCCGATTCTGAATGTTCCACTCTTGGGAGCACTCACGAAAGTGAAATTTAGGGATGAAACAGGTGAACACGGATTGGATCTAAATTTGGAGACCATCGAAAAAATTGCAATTAAGAAATTCGGGCAACGGGGTCATCTCAACTACGAAGCAGCTGTTAAGGCGGCCGCCCAAATCAAGGAGATTCAATAGCACATTATTTGTGTAGCACAGAATTAAGAAAGCGAAGTGAAAAACGATGACAGAACACAAAGAAGAAAATAAAAAGGAAAATTGGGAAGTTATCCGTATGTCTCAAGACGACCGCCCCAAAGTCCAAAGTTGGAATTCTTACTGGGAATTACCGCCCGCCTCCGTCTCTCTTCCGATAAAGGGATGTGCCGGGAAAACGGGAGAATGGCGCACTTTTAAACCGGTGATAGATCAAGAAAAATGCATTAAATGTTATTTTTGCTACATGTACTGCCCCGAAGGGACAGTATTAGTGGACGATGAGACTGGAGTTGTGAGTTATGATTACGAATATTGTAAAGGCTGCGGCATTTGTGCCGAAATGTGTCCGAAGAAGTGTATCGAAATGGTCAGGGAGGTCTAATAACAATGACAGAACCAAGATTCTTTGAAGGACCCCAGAAAGGTAACTTAGCCGCCGCCTATGCGGCAATGGATGCCGATATTGATGTTGTAACAGCCTATCCAATAACACCACAGACCACCGTAGTTGAGGAACTCAGCATCTTAGTTGGCGAGAAGGAATTCTTAGACAGGGGGCAGAAAACCCATTACCTGCGGATGGAATCCGAACACAGTGTGGGGGCCAGTTTGGTTGGCGCCAGTTATGCCGGTGCCCGTACCTACTCCGCAACCGCAGGACAAGGATTACTATACATGTCCGAAATGGTTCATTGGATGGTAGGTGCCCGATTACCTATAGTAGTATCCATTGCTTCCCGTGGATTGACTGGGGGCGCATGGAACATTTGGGCTGATTACGGTGATATAATAAGCCAACGGGACAGCGGCATCATGATTCAATTTTTGGCAACCCATCAGGAAATCTACGACTCGATTCTGATGGGCTTCAATGTCACCGAACACCGTGATGTAATGCTACCCCTCTTTCCAGCCTATGGAGGATTTGTGCTCAGCCACACCGCCATGCCGGTTAAACGTGTTCCTTGGGAAGAAGCCCAGAAGTTTGTCATCCCAAAGAAGGATGAATGGGACCATATCTGGATTGATTCAGAACGCCCAATGATGGCCGGAGCCCTGATCATGCCCCAGAATTTTTACGCTGAATTTCGCATCAAGGCCCATGAAGCCCAATTGAAAGCTTTGCCGGTAATCAAGGATACTATGGCCGAATTTGAAAAACGATTCGGACGATCCTACGGAAACGGCTTGGTAGAACCCTATATGGCCGATGATGCCGACGTGCTGCTGATTGGATATGGATCCATCGCAAAACAGGCAGAGGACGCAGTGGATACCCTCCGAAAGCAAGGATATCGCGCCGGTGCATTACGGGTACGGACCTATCGCCCCTTCCCAACCGAAGATATACTCCAATATATCAAGAAAACCAAAGTGGTGGGTGTTATGGATCGCGGTATTGCCTTCGGAAGCCCAACTGCGGGCGCGTTAAGCACCGATATTATGGCAGTTTGTCAACGCTATGAATCCACCAGGGATACCCAGATTGTTCCCTTCATTGGGGGATTGGGCGGCCGTGATATTACCTATGATGAACAGATTGAGCAATTTAAAATCCTCTTTGAATTGAAGGAAAAAGGGGAAGCGCCCAAAAAACCCTACAAGATGTGGGGTACTTACTGGACAGGATTGATAACCGGCCCAGACAAGGTTCCCCAAGGGGACGAAGAGTATTTCGGAGATATCTAGGGAGGATATGACAATGGCAAAAACAAAAATTAAAGATATAATCCTCAATCCCGATACCAAACGGGAATATTTCTCACCGGGAAATGCAACTTGTCAAGGATGCGGTCTGGATTTAGCCCTCCGATGGGCAATGAAAGCTTTAGGACCAAAAACAGCCACAGTATCCCCTGCATCGTGTGCCAACGTAGTTACGGGATTATGGCCCAAATCGGCACCCCAATGGCCCTGGTTCAATATGGCCTTTGCCGCCTCCGCCGCAGCCGCCTCTGGAATGAAACACGGTTTAGTTGCGAAGGGAAAGGGAGATTATAACGTAATTGTTTGGGCAGGGGATGGTGGTACCGCCGATATTGGAATCCAAGGCCTCAGTGGGGCCGCAGAACGTAATGAGGACATCATCTACGTCATGTATGATAACGAAAGTTATATGAACACGGGTATCCAAGCCAGTTCCAGCGCACCCCGGGGAACAGTAACTACAACTACCCCCTACGGTAAGGATCAGAAGAAAAAGAACATCCCGATGATTGTAGCCGCCCATAATGTGCCCTATGTGGCCACATGCTCAGTTTCTGACCCCATGGATTTGTACGATAAGTTCAAAAAGGCCAAGGATATCAAGGGATTCCGCTTCATTCAAATCTTAACGCCTTGCCCACCAGGATGGAGACATGAAGCCCAATATACCATTAGGCAATCTGCGTTAGCAGTTGATACTGGAATCTTCCCCCTCTTTGAAATTGAGAACGGAATATTGACCCTCTCGGGGAAAAGCAAACGATTACATGATCCAACCAAACGCAAACCAATCCAGGAATACTATTCCAAGAAAAACCAAGGCCGGTTCAAATTGATTAACGACGGGCTACTGGAAGAATTGGAAAAGGATGTTAAAGAATGGTGGTCGTGGATTGATCGCCACTTGGTCTATCAAGAACACCTTGAATTATAGATCAATTAGAATTACAAATTTTTTCCGAGTTTTTTCTTTTTACTTCTCTTTCTATTTCCAAGGAAGGATATTTTTAATAGTTAGAGAACGAAATTTAATTACAAACCTATTTTTTGTAGGGGTGGGTATTTTACAAGCAAGCGTGATAGGAGTCGATGGATGTAAAGCGGGGTGGATTTTAGCCAAAATTTCTCCCGAAAATCACCTCTCCTTTAGTATTTTTTCCACTATCAAATTGGCATGGGTGCAGATGGAAAATGCTGCCCGAATTCTGATTGATATTCCAATCGGTCTCATAGAACGCACTGGAAAACCCCGTGATTGTGATCGTCTTGCCCGTAAAGCATTAGGTAGGCCTCGATCATCCAGTGTTTTCCCTACACCATGCCGAAACGCTCTCTACGCTAAAACTTACGAAAAAGCCAACGAATTAAACCGGAAATTTACAAAGAAGGGATTATCTAAACAGGCGTGGAACATTTCCGCTAAAATTCTCCAGGTGGATTTGTTGATCCGGCAGAATTTACGAATAAATCAAGTTATGTGGGAATCCCATCCTGAGGTGTGTTTCTGGAGCTTGAATCGGCAAAAATCCATGCGATTTAACAAACGCAAAAAGGCAGGATTTCAGGAACGCTTGGATCTTTTGGAAAAGGCAAGCAAAAAAATTCATCTTCGGGTCGATATTGATTCTGTCCTCCATCAGTTTCCCCGTTCCCATGTTCAGAAGGACGACATTTTGGATTCCTGGGTGTTGGCTCTCGCTGCAACGGGACTATTTGGATCCTTCAAATCTTTTCCTGAAAACGTTCCCTTTGATGATCAGAACATTCCACAGCGTATTGTTTACTCTTCTCAACAATAAAAAGTGGGGATGAGAGGTGGAGGGTCTCCCATCCCTGGGTGCAATAACCTCGGAGATAACAAACAAATCAACAATACTTTCAACCAATCACAACAATCAACCAGAGAGTTTGAGATTATGGCACCCTTTCGGAAACCAATTGAGGGGGGGCGATGATAGCTGGCAATTTCATCGAATTTCGTTGTTATTAAATTTTTCATGATTTCTTAATAACAACCTAAATATTATAACAGACTTCAGCTATAAAAATGTTTCCAACAAGAATTGAAAGGATTTCCATATGTTGACTGAACTTAAGCCGCGGGATATTGTGATATGTTATGCCATGCATAGGATGGCAAGAAATATTTGTGGCCCAAAAATGAATTTTGGTGTTTTTACTAGCGTAGTGCTTAAGTGGGAAGAAATTAATTTCTCTAGGGAATATGCAACCCAATTCGGATTCCCAGAACATTCTCAATTTGGTAAAGCAGATCAATAGAAACGCCACCGCACTGGGCGAGGGACCGAATTGTCTTGATCCGAGTTTTTGCACGGCCAAATGTTGCTATACATCCCCCGATCTTCCTAAAACATTAGTTAATCACTATATTGGGGAAAACTGGGCAACTATCGATCAGTTTGAATTGAGCAATACGCTGGAATTCCGCATAAAATTGAATCCCGGGACAAAACGTTGTGTTTTTTACGATCCCAAATTAAATGGGTGCCTAATTCATACCACAGACATGAAACCGCCCCAATGCACCTTGTATCCTTTTAATGAACAAGAAACCAAGCATATTTGCCGAAATAACTATGAATTTATTTTTGATACTGCTGAAATGAACTCCCTGATGCGAATTTTCGATGAGTATTATGATTTGGCGAAAAATGAGTTTAGGGAGAATAATACGGAGGCAAAAATCAGAACAAAATTGGAGGCACAGATCCTTCCCATCCTAAAAACCCATAAACCTTCCGAAATCGAGGGAATTCGGGAAGATGCCTCAGGATTTCACATCCATTCCTCACTAAAACTAAGTTATGAGGGGGTAGAATACTGCAATGCAATTTCATGTGAATATTATTATGAAGACTGCCCAAAAGTGTGC
>JABCSI010000374.1 GCA_018238965.1 Promethearchaeota archaeon | reverse complement strand
TCATAAGCGAAGGATGCTCGGTAAGGTATTTTGCCTGTTTTGTAGTGCCCCATTCCAAAAAGTTCCCCGATTCTGTTTCGGAATCGATCGTATTTTCTTGATTGGGAGGGATGAGTGTCAAAAAGTGATTCTTGTCCCATTCGGCAATTTGTTTTTCATTCTCTAAAATTTCTGGGTAGAAATCCGCCTCGATATAATCCAGAGTAATGCAATAATCGGAGTTTACTATAAATTTCGGCTTTTCCCACAGTTTTTTCTTTAATTCCTCAATATCTGAAAGAATTTCAATTATATTGATAGTAATTTGTCTAAAAATGCGAACTGATTGAAGATATTGATCAATGGTAGCAGTATCTTCATCACCTGTTAATTCAAGCAATTTTTTAAGATGGATGGTTTCATTGGTGATATAATATTCCAATTCCTGGATAAGAAAGTCCCGTAAATGTCGGTGAATGAAATGGTCCGTTGATTTCTTAGATATTTCGGCAGTTTTTACGTAATATTGGTCTTGATTTGCCCAAGATAGGATCACATTTTCATTATTCTGGGAAGGGATAGATTGGTGAGCCCGGGAAAACCCATGATGGGATATAAATTGGTCCCTAGTATAATATCTGGAGAAAAACTCAATTATCCACTCGCAAATTCGTTCTTCCGTGGAATCATTGCTGCTGGATGCTTGGGAAACCTGAAAGGATTTTGTTGATTCGGTCAAAATTTGGGAAATATCGTGATCGATTAAATCATCTATTTCCATTCTATTAAAATTAATAATGCGAGGGATCCCGATATCCAAGTCTTGGGAATCATCCAGGAATAGATTGCGAAGAAAATCTTGCAATTTTTGAACATATAGTGATTTCGATGATTTTGACCCTGAATCTTTACGAGACATCCTTAAAATCACTGTAATATATTACTATTTGGCGGAGTTACTTTCTCTTTCGACTTCTTTTGCTTGTTGCTTGCTTAAAATGTCGTTTATACGAATTTCAGCTATATCCCCGCATATAATATTGATTCGTCTAATGGGAATTAAGTATTCTGTATCCTCATGATTCTCATAGATTTTTTGCTTGACTTCCACTGCATAATTTTTGATTTTTTGGGTCAATCGCCACAATTTTAAGCTATCGCTTCGCCAGAAATAATCTTGAATTGTATGGAAAGTTTGTTGCATTTCATTTAGATGCCACTTCACAAATTTTCTATCCGACATTGGTTGGGTTTTCAATACAACAGCCAATTTCGTAATATAATCCCCTATCCGTTCGATCAATCTAGTGGTCTCAGAGAAATGTAAACATTCTACCGAAGTGACGTTTATATTGCGCCCTAGGCTGGGGAAATTCAAGATTTGATGTACATATCGTTCGATAGCATATCGATGTTCATCAATTTGGTTATCTTGCTCAATCAATTCATCCAGTTCGTCATTTACATCTTCAATTCGGTCATAGTCTTGTACAATTTCAATATAGTTATTCATTAAGAGTCCCACTTTGTTCAATATCTGTTTAGTTAAGACTTCGATATTGACTTCATCAAAGTGCTCTTCCACTACCATCTCACCGCGTTCTTCTGATATAACTACCATTCCGTACAATTTCTGTGTGAGTTTATGGATCCTATTCTTAATTTTAGTGGAAATTTTGGGAAGTTTTACTAATTTAATGGTGTGATACCCAATGATGTACGCAGTGAGATATAAATTGAATATATAATCAATATATTCGTCAGCGTCCAAGCCTTCTTTATCTGGGTTTTCATTATTTAAATTGATGACATAGGTGGTTAGTAATTCTGGGGATGTGGTATTCGACCGGATTAAAATGGAATCGTCGGCCAATTGTTTAAGATAAACACGCTTGTCCTCGGCCACATTGTATTTCTTACACCAAGATTTCGGGAGGTATATGTAGAAAGAACCTTTGACCTCTTGAACTTTTTTCATTTCAAATTTATCAAATGATGAGTTACTCATACTCGAGGTTTAATTATCTTCCATGGTAAAAAAGGCATTGTTCTTCTTAAAGTCAAAAAAAGGGATATAATGAAGATAATGGTGAATTTTCGAAGCTAGAAATAGTACATATTCAGTATCAAGAAAATAGTAACTACAGACACAATTATTCATAAGAATTAGATATGTTTCAGGATTAGGTTCAAAAGCAAATATTGATTCCCAAAGAAGGCGGGAACGGGGCTACAAGACCATTGGGA
>JABCSI010000203.1 GCA_018238965.1 Promethearchaeota archaeon | reverse complement strand
CTTTTTTTTACTTTACTTTTACTTCTTTCTTTACATTTCTTACTTTCAAAAAAAAAACAAAAAAAAACAATCAAATCTATGCGTTGGTTGTGTTCAGTTCAAGGTATACTATGACATTCTTTCCTTTTTGGTGGTCTTTCGCCCCAGATAATAACTTGAGAACACTCCTACCAATATCAGAAGATCTACGGAAAACCCTGGAATCTTCCATCCATCGGTGTCTTCCTGCTGAACGACGACTAAATTTTGGAACGGAAGGTAGCCCTCCTTATACACCGTGAGATTTTTCTCGGTCAAATCCGATGTGGAATAGGGAATCATGAGTTCCCCGCTTGCATTGAGATGGCCCTCCCACATAATTTCATCTCCTTCGGTGATCGTTACCAAAGCATCGGTTGCAGGTGCCTCGGGATTATCTTCAGCCTTGACCAGTGTGTTGTTTTCGACCTCAATCAATGAGATATCCATGTGCTTCGGGGCCTCAAGCCAAATCGGTACCTCAGGATCACCGAATAGATTGAATTGCTTAAGCGTTTTATTCTCCCAACTGGGGTAATAGGGTCGTGAAGTATCATCATAGGCGGGATTGTTGAGATCGCTTACATAGTCCTCCTTCGCCAAAGCCAACGCTTGTCCGGGGCGCCGAGTATCCATAAATTGTTCCCAAAATCGATACGTAAGACCTTCGGAATACCATCCCCCGTGCTCACGCTCAATCCATTCGTCTTCTCCCCACACAACTTGGCTTCCACCAATACAACCTATGGCTGTGGTTTTCAGGAAGAATTCGGTCAAACAATCGCCGTCCTCGTCATCGAAGGTTCCCACCGAACAACCCCCAAGATAATAGAACCCCAATTTTTCTTGGTTGGCTGCCAAGTTGGATCCGGTGTTGATCAACGGGTATCTCTGAGTTTTGTCAATGGTTTGGCCGTCGTCGAATATCGATCCATTCCTGTCAAGTAGACCATCGCCATCATAATCTGTAGTGAAAACTGACCTGACCATCGAAGCAGGTGAGCCATGGCCGCAAATAACACCGATGGAATTACCGACGTCAAGTGCATCAACGAGATTATCTTCCGAAACAGGAGTATCATAGTAGTACTCGGAGGGAACCAATCCTTCAGCTTCCCCTAAAAAGTTCGTGGTTAAATTCACATCCATGGTGTCCAGGGTTTCATTAACAAAGTGGTTGAAACGGTTGTAATCCCCCGTAAGATAATCGGGTTGATCATCACCATCCCAATCCTCGGAAAAGAATAGGATTGTACTGCCATATAGTGCCCGACCAATCCAATCTCCTTCGGGGGGTGCGGTTTCATATGAAACAATATTGTCCACCAGTGAGCCCATTTCAAGAGTATCATTTGCAGTGAGGCGTCCTACGTAGATTTCAGCGTGATAATCGAAATCATCTTCATACAATTCTCCCCAAATTCCATTATCATTCACATCCCAGTCATTATCCAAGTCTGTAAAATAACTATCGCAGCTAACGGTATCGCCGTCTCCAGTATATTGGGGGCCATATTCTGGGATATAAGCTTGGCGGGAAGGCACATCCTGATCATCCCCGGCCAATAATACCCAAGAAGTATTGTAATTTTCGTAGTAGTCCTTAATACACTCCTTCATCCGTTCCTGTGTATCTCTTCCGGAGTACTGTGCTTTAATTTCTTTGATCGTGATGATTTTTGCACTAACTCCCTTTTGGCTTTTCCAATTGGCCAATCGTTGTAAATCCTCAACGAAGGATTCCACTGTGATGATGAGATATTCTGCTTCGGACCCACTTTCCAGCGAACTTTGCCCGGCAAGTGGTTGGTCCCCATTTTCCATTGCATTTACCCTTGTAAAGGGGGTGATTATCCCAATGCATAACAGGAGAAGAAAGAGCGAAGACCGATATTTCTTATTTATTTTATTTTTCTTATTTATTGCGTGTATTTGCCACATGTTCATCCATCTAAGGTATGGAGATTCGGCTTTTTAAAAGTTGCGGGATCATCAAACTCCCTTATTCGGCTTAATTAGGTAAAGTCCCAATCTCGGTTATTTAGGCACGGAAAATACATAGGATCTTTAATTTTTGGGAAATTACAAATTGTAGGTGAAAAAGTTATCGAGTGAATAGAAAGAAAAATAGTCCCTCCTGCCGGATTCGAGCCGGCGAGATCCCTATAGAGAAAGGGAATTGCATAAAAAATATTTTATTTCTTTGTTTTCTGGTAGATAGTAATTATTCCCTCCTTCCTTTGTCAAATTTTGCTTATTGATGATATGACGGAACTCATCCAATGGATTTCCCTTTTTCCGTTGAGTTATTGTAAGAATTAGTAGATATCGACACTCACATAGAGATTTTGTAAGAATAAGAAGAAAAATAGTCCCCGCGGCCGGATTCGAGCCGGCGAAATCCCGGTATCAGCATGGCTGACTCAATATCATCGAGAGTTTCTCAATTGAGCGTATTTCCTACTACAGCCGAGCGCTATAGCCACTAAGCAACGCGGGGAGGTTAATTGTGGTAAGGTAAGGTGCTTTTTCTGGTATTAGTGTTTCACAATTTTCCCAATTTGATAATTTGGAATAATTAATTTCCCATAAGCCCTTTTTACGAATATTCACATCTAAAAATTTGAAATTCTTTCTTTTTTTTTAGCGTGATTGTTATAGCCCTCTATGATGCTAGCCATTTCGTAAAACGGTTTACCTATTGAAATCAAAGTTTCCAATAATTTAAAATTTCTGATAAAATCATTTGATCCCCTTCATTTCCGATGAAATTATGAATTCCTCCTTGAACGGGAAATGGAAAAATTGTATTCGTCTCACTTGATAAAATCTTGGAAGATTTCCATAAAATTGTCGATACTCCTAAGATAAGGGAAAAATTTTATGTACTAGGCATCATTTACTTTTCTGTATAAATATGAATTCTGTTGTGTTACAATTTACCGATTTTCTCCGCTATGTGTTCGTCAATCCCGGTCAAATTTTATCTTATTTGAACGCCTATTTTGCAAAACACATGGATTCCATGCAATACTGTGAGGAAATTGAAAATGGGTTCTTATTCGTATTTCGGGATATAGAGGCATTAAAAATTCGGTCGCAACCATTGGATTCTGCATCATTGGCCCAAATTGATGAAGCTCAATTGGAAAAGGGTAATTTCTTTAAGTCTTTTTTTGTTTCCCAAAGCGATTTTCCACCCAAGGGCATCGAAGTCGAAATTCGGGTGGTTGAAGGTGAACCGCATGATGTTATGCCTTTTGTCAAAGGTTTTATAAAGTCTGTTAATCCGGATATTGTTATTCACGATGTCGATGATCGGGTTATAAATGTTGAGATTCCAACCTATGAAATCATCCAAGGGTATGTTAATTCCTTGGTGCGGCGATTTTATCTATCTACAACTTGATAACTTGAATCACGACCTTCTTGCCGTAGGCGTCAATTTCTGTAGGTGGTAATTACTATAGACAATTTTAATATATCTCTTGATGATATCTCAATGACATCTGACTTCTTAGTTTTTGTTTCGCTGATATAGTTTAGATATGAGCACTACTCCTGGTCGAACGCTTGCGAGATTTAATCGATTAATTTCTTTGCAGCAAAAATTAAAATTCTATGAGCAAAGTTCGGATTTTTATAAGCAGGGGTTAGATTCCTTTAAGCTCTATCTTGAATGCGTTCGGGAATTTAACAAACCCCGTGAAATGGTAAACGGATACATAAGGATGGCTAAATACTGCGAAAAGATGGAAGATGTCTTGCTATCCAGGGATTTGTATAAAGAGGCCGTGGAAATGATGGTTACCTTTCAGGTCGGGACGGAAGGGCACGTTCGTAATCTTCGGCACAAAATCCAATCCCTCAATTACTTCTATTAAATCTATCGATAAAACATCAGAATCAAATATCATAATCCTTCATAACAATCAAACTCCCTTTTTTCTTTTTTCTTTTTTCCTTTCCTTATAATGCCTCACTTTCCGGACTCCCCTCTTTCATAATTCCCTATTCATAATCCCAATTCCCCAAATGGTCAACTTTTTGGATATATTCATGGTTTATGGTTAGTAATGGTGTTAAAATTTCTAATGGAGAATTTCCACTACTCAAGATTTATTTACTATATGCTTCTAAAAATAAAAAAAAGTTGGGTTTAAAGCCTGTTTCTACAATTCTTCAATTATCTTTTTCATGGGATAAACTACTTGAAACGCCATATAATCTCGTTTAGGTAGTTCACTTCTATTCTTTTTCCGTTCTTCTTCAATCTTTTTAATGAATTGTGTATGGAATTTCTTCATAGTATCCCTATACTCGATGGCTTCTTCCTCAGTCAAATTAATTGCATTGGACAATATTTGATGGGAAATAAAATAATCTTTTACTAAGGACTGATCCATCACCTTAATTCGATTTTCTAATTTCTCGATAAATTCCTCTACTTGTGAATTGAATAGACTCAGAAATTTTATCAACAAACGTTTTTTCTTTAGTAATTTTCCTATGAATTGATTCGCTTCTTCTTCTGGATAGTTTTGGACAATTTCTTCCAGATTCCACATCATTTGGGGTGTAACATAGTCCACGTTCATACGGTAGATCTTCTTCAGAATTCGTCCTCTGACCTTTTCTTCACGGATAGTCACCCAATTTATGGCTTCTAATTCGCTCAGATGTTTTGAAATGGTTGATTTGGCCTTTCCTAACTTCTTCGCCAGATCGGGGAGAGACATTTCCCCATGAATATTTAAAATCATAAAGATTCTGACTCTGAAAGGAGAGTTGAAATATTCCAAATCAGCGATCATGTGGTCTAATTGTTTAGAGTAGCTGTCTAATTCGCTCATTGCATTACACCCAAGTTTGTTTGAACACCCTTAAAAGATTTTCGTGCGAAATTTTTAGTAGATCTTGTTCACTATAACCGTTTTCCAATAGGAAATCGAACAGTTTTGGATATTGGGTGCAATCTTTCATACACGTTGGAGTTTTTATCCCATCAAAATCGGACCCCATTGCCACCGTATTAATATCAGCTACTGATACAATATGGTCGATGTGTTGCTTAATAGCATCAAATCCCATCTCCAAATCAGCTTTACCTGGATACAATGGATTGAGAAAGATTTTTCCCATATTGATCCCTATAGTTCCATGTTTTCCATAAATTGCCTTAATCTGATCATCCGTTAGGTTCCGCTTATGGGCACAGACCGCAGATGCATTGGAGTGGGACGCCATAACTGGTTTGTGTGTGTGTTCTATTACTCCCCAAAAAGAAGGTACATTGAGGTGACTTACATCGACGGTTATCCCCAAAGATTGGGCTATATTGAGGAGTTCTACTCCCGTATCGGTCAAGCCTCGATTTTTCTCCTTCCCGAGAAAGGAAACTCCGGTTGCAAATTTGTTCCGGTTTGACCAAGTAAGACCGAGTGTCCTTAATCCCATTTTTCGGTACTCATGAAGTCGGGTAAGGTTACGATCGATCCCTCCCACACCTTCAAAATGGAGGACGGCACCAATTTTCCCCGAATCTCTTGATTTTTCAAAATCATCAATATTTTTTATGTGCATCAGACCATTTTCTTTCGCATTGATTATTTCAAACCATTTTCTGGTACCTTTCGCGAGCATTTTTTTGGTAAAGCCGGGAAATACAGCGAATAACCCGGCCTTCACATTACCTTCATGCATGCGTGGTCCATCCAGATGTCCCGTTTCGGATCGCTCCGCAAAAGATCTTTTTTGCCTAGGTATTGCTAAGATTGAGTCATTGTGACCATCCAAGATCCAATATTTATCTAAGTTCGTTTTCATTGTAATTCATCACAAATGATTTTCTTAAATCCCCTGTTTAAGATAAGGTTTAAAGGCTGTAATAATACGGTCCAGAGCTTCTTTCAAAGTGATTCTGGGACATGCAATGTTAAACCGCTCGAAACCGGCACCGCCGGGTCCAAATATATACCCTTCATCAAGGGCGACCCGTGCTTCTTTTCTCATCACCCTTTCTAACTCTTTGGTGTCCATATCAAAGCACCGGAAATCTGCCCAGATGAGATATGTAGCTTCACATGGGAGAACCTTCACACCCGGTAAATTCTGTTCCAGATAGGATTTCATATATCTATAATTTTCTTCAATATAGTCCATTACTTGCGAAAGCCAGCTTTCCCCGTAGGTATATGCTGCTTGCAGTGCGGTACTTCCGAATATACCCGGGGTCATAAAGACACAGTGGCGAAGGACGGTGGTTTTAAACTCTTCTCGTATTTTTTCATTTGGAACTATGATGTTGGAGTTGTGGAGCCCTGCAATATTAAAGGTTTTGCTTCCCGCTGTGCCAATTAGGGAATTTTGTGCGAATTCCTCTGAAATTGAAGAATATGGTGTGTGTTTTTGTCCTTTGAAGACCAAATCCGCGTGGATTTCATCAGAAAACATCAAAATATTATTTTCTAAACAAATATCTCCCATCCGTTTAAGTTCTTCTTTGGTAAAAACCCGCCCAACAGGGTTGTGAGGGTTGCTGATAATCATCATCTTTACCATGGGATCTTTGGCCTTTTCTGCCAGATCATCAAAATCGATGGTATAATGCCCGTTTTCAAATTTCAAGGGGTTAAACTGTAGATTCCGTCCGATCATATTACTCATCATAAAGGGATAATATATCGGGGGTTGGATAATGATCTTATCTCCCGGATGGGTAAAGGCTCGCTCTGCGCTAAAAATAGCTGCGACAACACCCGGGGTGGAAACGATCCAGTCTTTCTGAATGGACCATTGAAATCGTTTTTCCATCCACCCGACCACCGATTCCATATATCCGTGGGGATATTTTGGATATCCGAATATGCCATGGGCTGCTCTCTTCTGAATCGCCTGAATTACCTCATCTGGAGATCGGAAATCCATATCGGCCACGGGGAGGGGGATGATATCTGCATCGCCGTAATCCTCTTCTAAAAAGCCCCATTTTACGCTTTCTGTCTGTTTTCTGTCAATAACCTCATCAAAGTTGTAGATTTTTCCTTCCATTTTGCATCCCTGTTATAGTATAAGTCTTATGTTCTAACAATTGTGATATTCTTGAAAATAAAAAAAAAGAAAATTAGAAAAAAGAATTTAAACCTCGCGCATGTCGATACCTTTAGTTTCTTTACCCCATAATAGTGTAACGGGGATAACCACAAAATAGGTTGCTGTGATGATCAATGTAGCAATTCCCAAATCCCACATATTAATCAATAAACCACCAATAAATAATCCGACTGTGTTTCCAACTGCTCTAATCAAGGCCATCCAAGAAGCAGTTGCTCCACGAATTTCGGTAGAAACTGATTCATACCCTGCGAGTTTATTTGGTAATAAAATACCTTGCCCTGCTAAACCCATAATTCCGTTTAGTGAACCTAACAGTAAAACGTTTGTCCATCCCCAAGATGTCAGACCAAGAATATATATGACTGCTGCAATTGGTCCAATTATACTGGAAATCAGGATTATCTTAAATTTCTTGAAAATGAAATAAATAGAGGTAATAAGAATGTAACTATTGCTGTAATAGGTAACTTTAACTCTGGAAAATCTAATTTTATTAATTCCCTTCTTGGTCACAAAGTATGTCCTGTTATAGCAAAACCTACTACATCTT
>JABCSI010000202.1 GCA_018238965.1 Promethearchaeota archaeon | reverse complement strand
AACAGTGAGCATCTTCTCGGCATATTCAGTATAATGCCGATGCGTACTCTGCGTCAGGCGGTCGGGAACGGCCCGGCCTGCCTTAAATTCTACGATGGATTGTTCGCTCGTAAGCATCGCTTTTTCGTCGCTTTCGGCTGCGTTGAACTTCCTTGGTATTCTCACAGACCACTTCGTATAGTGTTGCATGGCTGTTGCCGCTTTTACGCAGAATCCTGCCCAGCCGTTGTTTGGCCTGGCGAGTCGAGCCCTGGCCACCAATAACTACTCCTATTTTGGCATCAGGGACATCCACACCTTCGTCCAGGACCTGGTTCGCAACCAGCACCTTGAATATACCCTTGGTAAAACCATCAAGCCGCATATCCTCACACATCAAGGCTCCTCTTGTGAAAAGAGCAAGTGCCTGATAAAAATCTGTAGTTGAAGAAGCTATCAACTGATCACAAAATGAGTTAACCCATTGCAGATATCTGTTTTTAAAAAATTTTCTATACACATCTTCATCTTTTTTTTCAAGAAGATACCTTAAAAATTACATCTCAACAGCAATATGATCATCAAGATCTTTAAAATCAGGATTTTTCTTAACGAGTTTTTTATAGAGACGGGATACTCCTCCTGAATGATCAAAGTGATAGTGCGTCAGAGTGATGCCCTTAATTTGTTCTAAGGGAATATAATGCCTCTTTAATGAACGAATTACGGGGGAAACATTATCTGATGTTCCTACGTCCATGAGAAGGGCTTGTTTACCATCATAATAGCAAAAAGATGATGTGATATGGGGCATACTAAACTGCATTGTATCTAACATGAATAAGTTGGGAGAAATGAGCCCCTCTTGTTTTAAAATGGTCATAGTTGAACGCCCTTTGGTCCAGTCATTACTAAGATCTAACCTAACTTTATTTTTAATTTCAACTATTTACGATGAAAATGTTTTAAATTTAAATACTAAATTTAAATAGGCCAAATTTATTCTATATAAGTAGCGATAATGACCGAAAAAAGATCCCAAGTTTGGAGTATGGTGAATTGGGCCCACATTTCCAGTAATGTAAAGCGGAGAACCACAATTAGCCCAAATCATGCAACCATTGATGAAGCCATTCGAATTCTCGAACAGAAACATGAGGACATGCAATTGTTCTTAATGGAAGCCAATGAGTTGGAAAAATTATTGATTGGAACCATTGTAGAGCTCCTCCAGCGGCGCCACGGTAAAGACATTAAGAAAAACATCGCTAATCGCGAACGTAGTCGCAAGATGAAAGCCCAACAGATGAAAAACACCCCCTTTGACGTGAAAGTCGTACCCTTTGGGAAGATGGGGGATCTAAAAGACATGGGAATTGATATGGACCCCGAAACGATGGAAAAATTATCCAATAGTCTCATGGAACAATTATTCGGGAAAAAAAAGAAAAAGAAAGATAAGGACGACGAGGACGATGATGATGATCCTGGCGCCTCCTTCTACCTATAATTATTTTTTTGTTTCATTTCTAAATTCTCATTCTATTTTTCCCAAAAATCCTCAATATCAATTATTTGAGAAAGTAATATCATAAAATATCATAAGATAGAAAAAAAATCAACAATAAGTATAAATTTATTTTTAAATTTAATTAACCAAATAACCGTATCCAATCAACCGAAATCGATTACTGATACGACGACTAATTGCTGCAATGGATCCATCAATACCACAAATTGGGCGCTTTAATTTGAGCGTAATTACATTTTTTTTCCCGATTTTTGAAACTGTTCCTGCTGAAAGGGATGTTCCCACCACAATCATCAAAAGTTCGTTCATTTTCACGGGCAAGACCTTTATCTCCTCTTCTGCACCTAAAACTGTGTCCAGCAGGTGAACTTCGATTTGTACGGTCATTTGTACTTCGGGTAAGGTACCAACGGCACCAATCACACTACCAATAAGCTGATCTGTTCGAGTATTTGCCGGATCGAGCGATGTCCCAAAAGCGATCAACCCTCCTGGCCGCGCTGAGTCTAAGGAATGAGGTCCTTCATAAATTGAATTAATTTTAGTGATTACCGGAAGATATTTTCCACTCTCCGTGTCCTTTATTCCAGGCCGGATTTCGATTTCATCTCCCAGTTCAACAACACCAGAAATAATACTCCCTCCTACTACGCCGCCTTTCAAACCTTGGATTTCAGTACCTGGGCGATTCACATCGAAGGAACGGGCGACATTAAAGAGAAAATCTGATTCATCATCAAGATCGGGGGATGGAATATATTTTTCAATGGCCTCAACCACTTTGTCCACATTTGCATCAAAAATCGCCGAAACCGGTACTATGGGGGCATTTTCTGCAATGGTTCCCTTAATAAATTCCTTGATTTGATTGTAGTGTTCGAGAGTACCTTCCTTGCCCACTGAATCGATTTTATTTTGGACGATGATAATATTATCAATTTTTGCAATTTCCAGTGCGGCCAAATGTTCCCGGGTTTGGGGTTGGGGGCATTTTTCGTTTGCCGCAACTAATAATACTGCTCCATCCATTAAGGACGCTCCGGATAACATAGTTGCCATTAGGATTTCGTGCCCTGGAGCATCAACAAAACTGACACGTCGTCGAAATTCCAACTTTGTTTGACAATTGGGACACATTCCCTTAGGATCTTTTTTACTTTTACGCGCTACATTTGCCAGATTCTCAGAAATCACCGTATTACAATTCGGACATTCCATTACTACGGTTTCTGCATAACCCAACTTAATCGTAATTCCCCGGTTTTGCTCATCACTATACCTTTCGGTCCATGTTCCACTCAAGGCTTTTACTAAGGTCGTTTTACCGTGGTCTACATGTCCTACCATTCCTATGTTGCAGGAACTTTGAATAAATGCCTCTTTCTTTGAAGATTTCTTCTTTGTAGTTTTTTTCTTTGAAGATTTCTTCTTTGTAGTTTTTTTGGCTGCAGAGGCGGATTTCTTGGCAGTGGATTTTTTACTTTTGGGGGTTGTCTTCTTTGCAGTGGATTTTTTTTTTGGTGCGGGGGCTGGAGTTGTTGCGCGTGGAATGCCCAAATCGTCTGCAGAGAGATCAGCGGAGTCATCCGCGGGTTTCTTTTTTTTCTTAGCCATTATATGTATGAAAAGCGGTGAAAAAATTTTAACTTTTAGTTTTAGGTTTTTCCTTCGATAAGATTTTTTCTTAGCAATTACCCAAAGTTTCAAAATCTCCGTAGAGGATTTCAAAGATAAAAAAATATAAGAGTCCAATTTTATTGTGTATTTGTAGTAAGCAAATAAATACAAATAAATGCAATTTAATGGAATATGAAAATGACACCCTCTACCCCCAATTCCTTTCCAAAAAACCTCCAATTGATTCAGCAAGCTATGAACGACCGTCAATATGAAGATGCTATCGAAATGACCAATGCCTTTATGCTTGGGGCACTGGAATTAGGGAATGAAGATCAATTAGCTTACTGCCTTGAAATTTACGATGCGCTCTGCGATAAAACAAACGTCACCATCGAATTTACGCTTCAGCATATTGGTAGTCTCTTAGATAACTCCGAATTTTGGGTTCGTCAAGAGGCCTTGACAATTTTAAAAAAAATCTTCCGTGTGGTGGAAATCAGCAAATTCGATCCCATTATCGAGAAATGCGAGGCCAAATTGTTTGATCCAGATAAAAAAGTGCGTGAATCAGCTGTAAATCTCATTTCTGAGGTCTTGAAAAAGTCCTATGATCATTATCCTGATTTATATTTGACCTATTCCCAAATGTTTGAGGACGATTCTTGGCGAGTTCGGGCAAAAGCCCTCGAGGGAATGTTGGAATTTTTAATACCTACCATTACTCCCCCAAAAAACTTATTAAGGGCGATACAAGCCAATTTCTTCAAATTGATAAGGGATCCGGATGAGGAAATTCGTGGTTTGACTACCGAAGCAATTAAATCCTTAAGTTTTCACCTTCCTGGACCAGATATGGTTGATCTAGTTTTACCGATATTAAGTGATACCGACTGGGAAATTCGAGAAAAGGGGATTTGGATAGTAGGAGAAATTGGTTCTCGCTTTTTTGATGATTTTACGCTCATTTTTCATAAATTGGTCGCAATGTTTGCCGATGCTATCATGATGATTCAAACAAAGACCATTGATGCATTTGTAAAGATTGGAAAATCCCACGGGAAAGAATTACTCGGATTTTTCCGTAACATTATGGAAGAAAATGTACTGTCGCAAGATATTATCCAGGGTATCTCGGAATCTACAATTTTTTATACTCTGCAGAACATCCGTGAGTTTCTTCCCTCCCTCATTCAAGAACTAAATAATCCTTTTCAAAAATTTCGTGATTTCGTAGGCGAGTGCTTAATTAAAATCTATATTGAAAAATCCGATGCATTTGAGGAAGAACTGGCTCGAATGTATCAAAATCTGGATCCCGAAGATTGGCGTCAGCGCCGAAAAATCATAAAATTACTGGGAGACCTTTCATACATACTCCATATCAAATCAGTGGCTGTTTGGACTACCATCAACTTGCAGAATTGGCAGAAAGAGGAAAAAGATTTGGATGTTCTTGATGAAATTGAGATTTCACTTCTAAAAATCCACAATATCTTCGATGATATTGATCAAGATATCCAGGAAATTGAAAACCAACGACAAGGATTTTACGAGAATATCGAAAGTTTTCAAAAATATGTTCAAACAATGCGCATAGAAGCCGAAAGGCTCGTTGATCACTACCAATTCCAGAAAGCCGAACTATATATGGAAAACGAAAGTAAAAACATCGCTGAGAAATTAAACGACTCAGAACAAATTCTCAATAATTCCGAATTTAGAAGGTTTTCCGTTGAAATTGTGCAAGACTTCAAAGAAATCAAGGATGAAGTATTGGATAATATTTCTGATGTAAAATATATTATACTTTCCCGAATTGCCGATGGTCGTGATGCCTATTTGATAGAATTGCAAGGCGAAATCGACAAATTGATCAATAAAATCAACCAAATGAAGCTGCAATTTGGTCACATTCAAGAAATTGAAGCTCTTATCTCACCAAATACCTTGCAAATAAACCCAGAAGTGACCGAAAAACTTTTAGAAGAAATTTCTGAGGTTCGGAAGCAATTGTATACTTTGGAGTTTGATATTGGGCAACTTTGGACCAGAAATATTGAATTTAAGGAAGCCCTGAAAGAGGTTACACTATTTTGGGTAGATGTCAAAATAGAAGTTCAACAATATCTAGCAACGGCGGTCTATAGGTTTGAAAATATTGGAAGTAAAATAGAAGTTCAGGATGAAGATCAATCCCGTCTGAAAAAAAAGATCACTGTTGATTTTCTCAGTGGCAATTTGCAGAAAATAGTACTTCAAGCTGTACAAAACATTCAAGATATGTTGGAAGCGTTCTCGAAAATCACCGAGCCCATTTATACTGAAATCAAGAAAAAGCATTTTGCTGAAGCCCGTAATCTCGTGGAAATGACCCTGAATAATATTCAAAATTCAGTTGCCGAGTATGATTCAGAAATTGACCGAGCATATTACAAAATCAAAGATCTGGATGTAATTCCTTCTGAACAAAGTGAGTTTAAGAATCTGATTACTAAATGGGAAGATGTGAAGCAGCATTTAACACAACGACTAGGTACATATCGAGAAGATGTGGATGCTGAAATTTTGGGTGCAGAAATCCAAGAATACTTATCGTATATGAACCCCCTATCTTTAATTCAATTGAACCGCGTTTACAATATGGAAATTGAAGAATTAAAAGCAATGGTATTCAACCTGATTAAAAATCACAAATTGAAAGCTGAAATACGTAATAATTCCCTCGTTCAACCCAGTCGACCCTTGGGAGAGAGTTTCCTCCAATTACAACGAAAAGTGGAAATCATCGGGTCTAAAATTATCTTTGATTTGAGAATTCGTAATCCCACAACATTCTTCATGAATGATATGTCTCTCATCTTCATCTATCCGCCTTTCCTAAAACTAATCGCTGAAAAAAGTGACCCTGTTGAAATAATCGTTCGAGATTTTGAGCCTGAATCCGTCCGTGCCGTGCGCTGGATGTTCAAACTTGAGAAATCTCGAGAAAAGCGCTACGAGTTGAATAAATGGCTGCTTAACATTAATTATAAGAACCCCTTCGGACGAACCTCATCAATCGAGCGTGAAATGGAGATAATCTTATAGTATTTTGAAAGATGGCTTTATTCCATATCTAATTTGCATCCCCCATGATGTTATTACACCGATTCCGGATAAAAGTAGATAAAGGCAGAGACCAAAATATCCCTCCCTAGAAGGAACAGTGAACCCTATCCCTAAAACGTTCTCTATGCCGTATTATATGAAGAAAAATACTCAGTAATTCACATAGCCCTGTTCAATAACTGGTAGCACAAATTTTCACGGGATGCCGTCAGATTTTATTAAGATGTATGGTTATGCCTCCTTTAGGTTCAGCTTTTTCCGGGCAAATTCTATGGTTCCATCTGCCAAATCGCCCAAACCATCGCCAAATGATCGCAAATATTTCTTGTACTTTTTTGGCATGATACCTTTAAACACCATTAGAAGGGGTAACATTTTTGCTTCAGTTACAATGAATCTCTTTTTACTGATTTGTTTTATGAATATTTGAACCGCCTGATCGAGATCCATCGATTCAGCACAAAATTTTTTCCAAAAGAAATTTTTCCATTCATTTTCGGTTTTCTCGAAACGTTCCGAATCGGGATAATTCTTAATATCTGCGGGGTATCCCATTATTGCATTGTCCATTAAATTAGTGTTCAACGCGCCCGGGCAAATTACCGACACTTCTATTCCCTTTTTATTGAATTCCCCATATAGTCCCTCACAAAACCCGACATTTGCAAATTTTGTAGTACTATATGGAATTTGAGCACCAACTCCAAGCAACCCTGCAAATGAAGCAGTTACAATGATATGTCCCCCTCCTTGCTCCAACATTTTAGGCAAGTACGTATTTACGAGATTAATCATACCCATTATATTGGTATCAATTGCCAATTTCCACTGATCTTGGGTTATGTACTCCAAATGGCCGCCCACTGCAACTCCCGCATTACTAAAGAGAAAATCAATCTTCTCGAATTTTTCGGTAGAATTGATGTAGAGAGCATCCACTTGCGATTTGTTTGTTACATCGCAATACATCGATAATACATCAATAGGATACTCTTTCATCTTTATCTCCATTTCATCCAACCTGGTCTGGTTGAAATCGGCTAGCACGAGATTCGTCCCTAATTTTGCAAGTGCAAATGCCAATGATCGACCAATCCCGCTGGCAGCTCCGGTAATAACTGCCGTTTTTCCTCTATAATAATCTGTTTTCATCATTCCCCTCTCGATTTCATTTCAAAAGGTTATCTCTAATGTGGAGTGCTGTAGATCAATTGAAGTCTCTTCAGCGATCTCAATTCTTTCGAAAAACCTTGTCATCATTATTATGATTCAATTAACTATTAAGTATTTTGTAAGTGTGGATATTTCAATCCTTTTCGATATCTTATACGTGCGAATCATTTTATTTCATTTTGAATAATTTTATTACTTTTAACCAATATAACTCTAATTATATAGAAAGGAGGTGCTTCCTATCGCAAACATTAAACGAGATTCCAAACATAAAACATTTGATATTCA
>JABCSI010000201.1 GCA_018238965.1 Promethearchaeota archaeon | reverse complement strand
TTTATTTTCAAGGATATATCCTTTCTGAGACTGTATGAGATATCTGTTGCCACTTTAGACATGATCCAGCCTTGGATGTAGCCAAATAGTGCTGATGCGATATAAAGTATAAGGACCCAAAACACGATTGTTCCGATTCTATCAAAATCGATCTCACCCACTCCACGAATTTGGGCCATCAATCCTTCGAAGAGTGTTGTGGTTGCTTCTCCAAGTAGTTTAGGGCCGACAATCAAGGATGCGGTTGACAAAATGGCAAAGCTAACAACAATTAACAAAGACATCTTGTATTCTTTCATGTATCTGCTTAGTTTTTTCATCGACATGCGAAAATCTTTGGCTTTGGGTTTCTTTCCACCTACCATTCCTCCAGAGCCAGGTTGTCCAGATCCGGGTTTTCCGCCACCGGATGGTCCGTGCATCATTGTACTCCCTCCAATGCGAGTTGGGATATCGCAATTTCTTTGTATGTCTCACACTTCTCGAGCAACTGTTCATGGGTTCCCTTTCCAATTATCTCGCCTTTGTCCAAAACTATAATTTGTTCGGCATTCATAATGGAGGAAACACGCTGGGTAACTATAAGTAATGTGCTGTCGCCGGTTTTTTTCTTTAACGCTCTTCTGAGTGCTGCGTCGGTCTTGAAGTCCAAGGCCGAGAAACTATCATCGAATATATATATCGGAGGACGTTTTACCAGAGCTCTGGCAATTGAGAGTCGCTGTTTCTGACCCCCTGATACATTCGTCCCTCCTTGGGCAATTGCGAGGGTTGTTCCTTCGGACTTCGAATATACAAATTGTGCGGCTTGGGCCGTTGTGATTGCTTCACGGATCTCTTCTTCATTGGCATCCTCTTTGGCAAAAAGCAGATTACTCTCAATAGTTCCCGAAAATAGGGTGCTTTTCTGCGGAACATAGCCGATTTTATCCCGAAGGTCGTGCTGGGTTACGTTACGGATGTCTACCCCATCGACCAAGATCGAACCATCGGTTACATCGTAAAATCTTGGAATCAGGTTTATCATTGTGGATTTTCCGGAACCAGTGGCGCCAATGAAAGCCGTCGTTTCTCCTGGTTTTGCGGTAAAGGATATGTTGTGTAGTGCATCTTCATCCGAATTTGGATATCGGAAAGAAACTTCTCGGAACTCAATATTTCCCTCAAAAGGGGCTGTGAATTGTTTTGGATTATCAGAATCCAGGATTATGGGTTTTGTATTAAGAACTTCCTTGATCCTCTCAGCCGAAACAGAACCACGTGGTAGAATTATGAACATCACTGTAAGCATAAGGAAACTCATCACAATTTGCATTGCGTACTGCATAAAGGCCATCATATCTCCCACTTGCATAGATCCATCTGAAACTTCACCGGCACCAATCCATATAACTGCAATCGTGAGGACGTTCATAATCAGCATCATCATGGGCATTAAGATAACCATTACTCGGTTAATGTATAGGCTGACGCTTGTAAGTTCGGTATTGGCTTTTTCAAATCGTTCTTCCTCAAACTTTTCCATATTGAATGCGCGGATAACCAACATTCCCGAGAGATTTTCCCGGGACACCAGATTAAGGCGATCCAGTAGCTTTTGGAAGCTTTTGAATTTTGGAAAGGCTATCACAAATACGATCAGGATTAATCCGATCAAAACGAGAACTGCGATGCCAACGACCCACCACATAGAAGACGCTTTATCTAATGCCCGGATGACTCCACCAATTCCCATAAGGGGGGCATAAAAGACCATCCGCACGATAATATACGTGGTCATCTGCACTTGGGTTACATCATTTGTTGATCGGGTGATCAAGGATGCCGTTGAAAAACTATCAAATTCAGTGCTGGAAAACTCTTCCACACGCTTGAAAACATCTTCCCGTATATCTCGGGCCATTCCCGCCGCTGTTTTTGATGCCAAGTAACCCACAATTACCACACAAGTAACCGAGAGAAAAGTCATTAGTAACATAAGCCCTCCGGATTTGACTATGTAGTTCAATTGTAAATTATCCAAATCTACCCCAATCGCTGTATATTCTGCAATCACGGCTGCAATTGCTACTTGGTTAAGCATAATTTCCCCTAAAGCTGAAAAACTCTCGACGAGTCCATCCCTCATATTCGCTTTTACTCCAACCGGGTAATTATTCAAATAAGCGAAGAATTCTTCTTCGGTATGGTAGTCGGTCTGGTTGAAGGGTAATTCCAAACCCATTTGTTCGGCTATGGTTGGATCCGCGTAGAGTCGTTTCAGACTGAATACGACCGACATCAATTCCGCCATGATCGGGTCCAATTCCTCCATTTCGGTATTCCCTATCTCCCCCAGAATATATATTCCTTCATCTTCGAGAGCCGGAAAATCTTCAATATACTCCCCGTAGTTTGCGGAAGTATCGTTGATAAGCGAATATTGCCCCAATATGAGGGTTTCTTCTTCAGGGGTCATGAATATCCCCAACTTATCCATTTCATTTTCGCGAATTCCGATCGCTACCGCATTTTCGACACCTTGCTGTTGAATGCCAGTATCCACGATATCCGAAAGATAATCGGGGAGTGCCAGGTCGAAATTGGCTTGGGCGAATAACAGCACAATGGCGAGTAATACCATCGGTATGTAGGGCTTCACGTATTTGATTATTCGTGTCATTATATCACTTTTTCTTAATTTTTGAACATTGATTATTGGCTATTGATTATGTGCTATTTGTTATTTGCAATTAGTAAGGTAAAAAAATCTATTCGGAAGACTTACCATTCTTTCCCTTCATTTGCTTCGTTTCCTTCACTCCAATCTGTTCACCAATCAGACCATGGATTTCTGCCAAGTCCTTAAGTGCGGATGTAGCATCTGTCAAAATATGATGAACTTCCCTAGGGGCGACCTTGAGTAACTCTACGAAATACGATGGGATCAGGTCAACCTCTGTGTTAACTGCTCCGTGGGATTTCTTCCATGCTTCGATGTCCTGATTGTTTTCAAAATCTGTGAAATTTTGCATTAGGGACAGAAGCTGGGCGAATTTTTCCCCCATTTGGCACTTCATCTTGCTTTTTGCTTCCAAAAATAAGGTTTTACCCTTTTCCGTTATTGCATAGACTTTTTGTACCCTACCCTTCTCAATTCTTTCTTCCGCCACAACCGCTTCTTCCGACTCAAGGGTTTTTAAGGTATTATAGATGGCAGTTTGGCTCGGTTTCCAACCCAAATGGTCCTCGATGGCGTTGGCCAAAGCATATCCATGGAGCGGTCCGTGCACAATTATTCGAGAGAGGATGATCGAATGAATAATTCGATTCGGTGTAAAAAGATTTCTCATTGAACATATGAAAGTTGTGTGATATATAATATTTGTGATAATACATAAAAGGAATATAGGAATATTTGTCCGAAAATTTATAACCCTTATGCCCAAAAACAATATTTAGAAGAAATTGTTAGAAAAATAGAATTTGAGCCAAGGGAAGGGAAAAGTAGCATGGATGATTTAGAAAAGGAAAAACAAGACGGATTGAGTCTGGGGTACTTGATGGGTGCGATTCCAAAACGCGCCCTGGTAGGAAAAAAATATCAAACCCCCGGCTTCGGAATTGGCGCGCAGTTATTCGCAACCATGAGCAAACATATCATTGAGAAATTGGGCCCAGAAGAAGGGGAATTACTCATAAAGGCCGCAGTGGAAGAATTTGGGCAAATCAGGGGAAAAAGAATCGCAGAGAAAGTCACTGGATTGGGAAAACCCCTATCCTTGAAAAATTGGCTGATTCACACGGACATCAATAGCAGCAATATGCAAGCTAAGACAAAATTTGAAGATGGGGATCTGATTGCAAATGTGGGGGGATGCACATTTATTGAAGCAGCGCAGGATTGGGGTTTGGAAGATTACGCGAAAATTTACTGTAAATATGTGGATTGCGCAATTATGGAAGGGTATAATCCGGATATTACTTTGATGGTGAATACACGACATGAAACGGGGGATAAATTCTGTCGATTCCAATATATCGTGAAAAATGAGAATAAACAAGAATAAATAAGAATAGATGAAAATAAGGTAGAATAAAAAATATGAATCGGGGATCAAATTTAATTGATTTCAGATTCGGATTCAGAAACAGAGGCAGAAACGAATAAGGCTTCTCTCTTTTTTTGATGGATGACTTCCAAATCTTGTTCCAGTTGTTCTAACTCCTTATTATCCAGCGGATAGTGGCGCACAATCAATAATCCAAAAATGCCAAATATCGCCGGTAACAAGAAGAAGATAAACTTAATCCCCGCAAACACTTCCAGGGGCTGGTCGGTTGCATCTCCACCCTGAATATATCCGAAAGCAAGCATAATTGCCGTTCCAATAATAGGTCCAATGCTATTTGCGGGATTTGTGAAGATCGAATTGATCCCAAAGAACACCCCTTCCCGCCGCGAGCCATGTTTCAGCTCATCTTCGTCAATTGGGGAAGTTTGGAGGATATATGTAAACACACCCGATCCTCCGAAGAAGGCTGTCAAAGTAATCCCAATCCACATCAAGATGTCGAGGTTATATATTGCGACTATATATGTGAAAATTCCGCTGATAACTCGCAGGATACCAAAACCCATTATTAGTTTTACCATCCCAACTTTCTTTCTCAGATTCATACAGAGTACATTGGCGCCATATCCTGCAAGAACTGTTAGTCCTAAGTAAGTAATGATGTTTTCGTCGCCGATCAGAAACCAAAATAGGAATAGAAATGCCATAGTGATTGAACTACTTAACATGGCCATGAAATTGAAACCCATGTAGACTTGGTAGCCTTTGGATTTGAAGGCAAGCTTGATAGATTCTTTCAGGGGTGTAGCCTTATCATGCTGAAATTCTGGGCGTTCTTTTGAATACCTGACAACGATAAAATTTGAGATCAAACCAATTACTCCGATAACCAGGCTTAAATCCTTGAGCTGTTGATGATCGAGGGAGGCTACAAACATTAGAGGAACCCCGAAAATTAGGATTATTATTGTTCCGTAGAAGTTAATTCGAGCACGCTCATCCACGTCCATTGTCATATCAGGTAAAAGGGCATACCAACACATGGTAACCATGGTGTAAAAGGTTTCAAAGACGCAAATTGTTAGCACGAAATGAAGAAAAAGTAGAAATTGGCTCCCGTGATTTGTCGGAATCCACCATACGAGAATAAAGGACAGGGCATATAGTGGTCCTCCATATTTAATATACACTATCCTCCTGCTGCCCCATTTCTTCACATTAGTATTGTCACTTATGTTTCCTATTATCGGGTCATTGAACATATTTACAATGGCATAAATTACCAATCCGATATACCAGTAAACAGGTAGTAGTTGTAGATCATGTAGAAAGAATTTAGCGTATGCCAAACTATAAAAGCCAACGAATAGGGTTAAGGGAATCATCCCCATAAGGTATCCAAACACCTGCTTCTTGGGCAGTTTCGTTTGGGGGACATTTTGCATTGTGGTGCTTACCATGATATTCACTTATTCATTCTGTTTTAGAACTATAAAAAATGTCCCTCATTATAAAAGATTATATCATTTTGTATAATTTCTAACAAAAAATATCCCTTTTACCACAAATCGAGATTTTTATCTTTGCTGTAATCCCGTTTCAGGGGTTTTCCCGAGAGCATCGTCAGATAACGAATTCGGGCAGACTGCTCACAACCTGTCATCACCGAAAGTGCATCCTCTAATATTGTCCCCCTTGCAAATGCCCCGTGACTGCGAACAACACAGCAGGGGTAATCTTTTAATTTTTCCGGCACCAGAATCGAGGCTTCCGTGGGGCCGATGGGAATATCGCATTCAACCACGGGAATCTTTTTATAGAGAAAGAGTCCTTCGGCGTCAATACAGGTAATATCATCCTCAATCAAAGAGAGAGCGGTGAGATAGGGTGTATGGGCGTGAATAACTGCCATGGCATCGGTTTGCTGGTAAATTGCTCGATGTACTCCCAATTCACTACTGGCCAAGATGACGCTGGAGTCATCGTAGTCCAATGGCGCCTCAATCAAATCTTCGGGTTCTAACCATCCTAACATCGCTGCTCGTTTTTTAATAATTATTTTTCCTCCAGAAAGCATTGAAATATTTCCAGAATGGCTGGTATTCAATCCCCTCATTGCTAGAATTTTTCCAATCTTCCGAAAGGTTTTGAAAGTTTCATTATCAATAACCATCTTAAATCTCCTCCAAAGGTTGTAAATTTATTTTTTTTAGTGTCTTATTAGTTGGAATTCCATGTTGATCCCAACCCCGAGCTTGATAATAGTTTACCAACATCGATTTTAAAGGTACTTTTTTATTTTTACTAAAACCTGCTATCATTTCCTCTTCAAGAAATCTTTTTGGTAGAGTATCATCCTCTGAAGTTAAACCCTCTCGAAGATTGAATAAACGTTCTAAATTATAAACGCGTTCTCCAATTTTCATCAAATCCTTAACACTAACTTCTCGTCCAGTTATTGCACTAGCAAATCGGCTATAAAATTCAAAATTGAGTGCCCAACCTGCAAATTTACATACAATTAAACTATCTTCAATTACACTCTGATCCTGTTTTAACACCAGTAAATCGGCTTTACCTCCAGTAGAAAAGCGGGGTATTTTCTTAGGTGCTGCAAATATTTCCATTGCTGCAAGATATCCTGTTAAGTGGCATCCTCCTCGATTGCTGGTTGCATATCCTAATGCGTGGCCATAGGACCCTCGGGGATCATATGCAGGAAGTTCCAAACCCTTAACATGCATTGCTACTTCAGGATGATTATATTTTTCTGCTAATAATTTTGATCCCAGAGCTAGGTCTTTTCCAATATCTTTCATTAAAGCAATGCTTGTAATTAGTGGTTTTAAACAATCTTTATTTCCAAATTTAATATTTGAATCCTTCAAAAAATCACGTTGGACTAATTCCATTGCACAGGCAATGGTTGATCCTGTTGAAATGGTATCTAGACCATATAAATTACAGAGATAATTTGCTTCAGTTATTATTTCTAAGTCAAAAATTCCACATGCTGAACCAAGTAAAATAACACTTTCATACTCTGGACCTTTACCGCTCATAGTTTGAGTTTTAGTTAACCGACCACATCGAATAGGACAAGCAAAGCAACCTTCGGCTTTTTCAAATATTTGCTCGAGAATTTTTTCTCCACTGATGTCCATAGCTTTATCAGAAAAACCTTCTTGAAAGTTATTTATTGGTAACATTCCCAATTCATTTATAATATTTACCAAACCAGCAGTTCCAAACCGAGAAAGAGAAATATTTGTAATAGGTGCTATTTTTAATTTTTCTAATCCAGATTTTACCAACTTTTTCAGTAAATCTCTATTAAAAATTTCGGGTTTTTCTTTTCCATTCAAAATTACAATGGCTTTTAAATTCTTGGAACCCATGACAGCACCTACTCCTCCTCTTCCAAAAGCACGATGATTTCCATCATTCATAATTGAAGAAAATGAAACTAAATTTTCGCCAGCTTGACCAATCATCAACATATGGCTATTGGAACCCTCAACTTCTTTGAGTTTCTCCAAAGTTTGTTTTGTATCTAATCCCCATATGTCTATTGCAGATTTAATTTGTGCTTTTCCTTTTCCACCAATAACAAGATATCCTGGTGTATCAAGTGATCCTTCAATAATAA
>JABCSI010000200.1 GCA_018238965.1 Promethearchaeota archaeon | reverse complement strand
CAAGGATGTGGGGGAGTTTTTCGATAATTGAGAGGGTCATTGTGATATATCACTTCAATTTGAATGGGAGTAATTATTGCTATAAATTTTTGTGAAGTATTAACATTTTGGGATGATCTTTTCTCAATGAGATCTTAGATTTTTTAAACTAAATCTCTTCAAAAAGTAAATAAATGAAACCATACTAATTTTGTGTTGCAAAAGAAGTCAAATATCTCTTGTAGGTCAACAGTCGTTCCAGAAACGTGATTCCTGTCAAGAGCACAAAAAGTGAAAGAAGGATCAAGTAGATTAGATCAGATGTAAAAAATACTACAATTGACATCAAAAATAAATAGAATAGTCGTTCTGAACGAGCCAATAATCCAATATTCATGGAAAATGGTTTTGAATTTGCAAGTTTTACATTCTTTAATTCCAATTCAGCCCGAGCCCGGGTATAGCTTATGAGAAAGGAGAATAAATACCCCAAAACACCTAAAATTGCAAGAATAATCCCTAAATCGGAACTATATATCCAGGCATAGAGAATTAATCCACAAAAAATAATGCTTTCGGAGATCCGATCCATAAACGAATCAAAAAACCCACCAAAAGGTGACGAATGTTGTGTTAAGCGGGCAATACTCCCATCTACTCCATCCAACAACCCTGTGATAAAGACCCAGATCCCAAACCAAAGAAAATCTTGAAAGAATATTAGACCTAATGCGGCATTGAGCGAAGATAATACCATGAATAGAGTGGCAACATCTGCCGTTATATGCAATTTTATTGCGCCTTGGGCAATTATCTTGACGATGGGCGCGAATATTGGACGTAATCGAAATGGCTTTTGCATTTTCATCTTGTGATCCAAAGAAATAGTGATTAGTTATTATATTTAAGATTGTTCTGGTTATTAATCTGCTTTAGAAGGAGTGGATTCTTCAGTGAGTTTAAATGTTCCGTGCACTTTGCTCAACTCGGATTTCCCATCTTCGATCTTTTCTATGGCCAATTCAACATCATTCTCGTTTTCCATTGCAATTTTAAGAAAATTAATCAGTCCCAAATGCTTGGAGGGAGGCACATTAAATTTTATCTGCACGGGATGCCCCTTTTTAGTTGTTGAATTCAATATTAGCCGAAATTTCATCGTGGTTGCCCTAGTATAGATACTTATATAACCAATAGAGTATAATTTAATAATAACTTTTGGATCCCATCTGATTGTTTGAGCGCTTTCCCGAGCATATTTGGATATTTAAGGGCTCCTTTATTACGAAAAACTGTTGATGTAGAACGAAAATGACCTCTAACGATTTGGAAATATATAAAATCTATCGATTTCATTCGGATAGATGGGTGAAAACCGACACCTTTACAGATTATGATATAGTGGTTGCGGTAGATTCAGCCAAGAACCATCTATACTACTACGAGGGCGATCACAGCACTGCCCATGATCATGAAATTGCAAAAAGGAGTTTAATCAGCTATAAAACCCAATTTTCTCAGTTTCATTTCTCCAAAATCATTTCCTTAGAGGATAAGAACCCGCAGAAATCCGGGATTCCCAAAGAAATTCTGATAACACTCAATAACTTCCTTCACATGGAAAAAAATATTTAAAGGGATGGACGACCTAATAATCTCAAATACTCGCGTGAGAATCGATAATTAATATACAAAACAATTAAGCTATACTCGGATCAATTCCATCTCAAATCATCCCAAATCATCTCATAATTCATCTATTTCCAAAATTGAGGTATCCATCCAGCATGTTAATCTTAACTTACTTTAATCCGATCATCGGCCCAGACGTACTTTATAGTATTCCAAAGCAGCTGAAGGAATTAATTTCAGAGGATGATTTGGCCCAAATCAAAAGATTAATGGATACAGCCTCACCGGGATTTTTTACCCATGCCTTTTCAGCAGAATTGAATACTGCAAATTATTTCTTCATGCTTCCTTCGGATTGGGCCAGGGGAAAGCAAGAAATGGTCATGATAACCAAAATAATTGAAGAAGAAGCCCCCAATTTAAAAGCCTATGCTGCACGATTTCAAGATTTTGCCCAAGATTTAAAAATCAATCGAACTTCTATCTTTAAGTCTCTATATATCAATAATCCCCCCTTGAATTACGAGGCGGAAATCTCCACCGAATTTGAATTTTTAACTCAGAAATTCGAGGATCTATCCAAATTCTTTGCGATCAGCCAAGCCCAAACCCATGGAATATTAATTCCGTTTCGGAAATTGGAAAATGATCGAGCAATCCATTTGCCCATGAATATGATCAAAGAATTGGAAAATTTTCTTGGAACCAGGAAAAATTATTTTGTTGTTTTCCAGAAACGTAAAGAAAATTTTAAAGTGGATATTATCCCCCATGATGGTCCAATGGTGGTTAAATTTGCGGTTACGTTTGACGGTCAGTTAAGTCCCGATACATTGAAACGAATGGGTATTATATTTCAGGGATTAAAATTGCCCTTTGTCTACACTTCGGGTATTTGCCAAAAGGGAGGGAAATGTATTTACGAAGTTTATTTAAATCCTATCGAAGAACGGGATTTCGAAGAAACAAGGGCAGATTTGGAATCTATTCCGGAAGTAGACGAAGTAAAAATAATTGTCATTGATCTCCTCTAATTTTTATTCAATTTTTATTCAATTTTTATTCAATTCCTCATTATACACCTAATTTATCTTTTCTTACTCGTTTCTTCTATCATATTTTACCCATAATATCTCTAATTTCACTTGATATTATTCAAAAGTAGAAAAATTAATCCGATTTTATCAGAGTAAAGGAAAATTTAATAGAAATAACAACAGGAGCGTTCCATAGTCGACAAAGATAACAATGATTAGCCCGCGTTCAAATTTAACGTATTTAACCGCGGAGATACAATACGCCAAGAGAATGGTAACCCAAACTTGAAACAAAATTAAAAATATTCGACTGATAATTAGAAATGAATCGGCTCCAATGGGTAAACTACGTAAAATACCGATAATGATAATATATCCTATGACGGGAATAAAGCTAATCGAAATCATGATAAAGAGCCATCTTGAATTATCCCTTTTATGAAACAACAAGCGAGATAACCCTTCAATTATTAAAAATAAAACACAATACCCCGCGATGGCACTTAAAAATTGTATAATTGGATGTCCCGATAAAAAAATCTCCATTTGGGGAGTTAGGGGTAGGAAAATATTCAAGAATGCTTGCACTCGGAAAATTGCACTGGACAATGCGACTAAAAACACAATTCCCATTGCGAGAATTGCGCCCCGTCTTTGATTTTGTAAAAAATATTGGAATAATGGCTTTAACAATCCAATATTTTGTAATTTGCGAATATTTCGGTCCATTAGGAGTTTCTTTTCGGTTTGTAGTGCCCCAATAGAATCCAAATTTTGCTGTAACATGCGGTAGGCATGCATTCCCAGTGGAGATAAGTGATATTTCTTCTGTTCATCTTGTGTGATTAGATCATCTAGAACATCCAGATGATGGTAAATGGTCCCAGTACTCACCTTAAGCTGTTTTTTCATGGCTGAAAAACCAACAAACCCTTGGTTACCGATAATTTTTAATATGTTACGGCGAACTTCATGCCCTAACGCAAGATAGAGCAATTCCTCATTCTGAGATTCAGTATCTGATTGATCTGTTATAATGATTTCAGATTTTTTCTCATCCTTTGAGGAATCTGAGGATTGTGCTTTGTTTCTTGCCATGATTGTCTACCTGATTGGTTGGGGGAGGCTTTGAATTAGGTTTTTTCATCAAGTTGTGGAGATTTCACAGTAAGTAATTGTAAAAATCCAAGAATATAGCACGCTACAGCTCCAATCAACAGAAAAATACCCAGATTTTGCCAAACATACGATCCATGCTGCTGAAATATTTCATTTATCAATACCAATTCAAGATTCAGGATTAAAATTAATAGAATGTAAAGATAAATCCTTTTAATTCGCAACCAACGATGAAGAAAAGGGCCAATCAATAGGAGGCCTCCGCTACATATCCATGGAACTAAATAAATAAATCGGTAGGAATTTCCCTGCAAAAGGATGTATAATTGTAAAATCGAATACTCTCCGGCCAGCGGAACAAACCCACTGAGCAAAAACAATAAAGCACTCACAATCAGTGTTGCTTGAACGAATAGTATTCCATGTGTTTTTTGACTCATGCGTAATGAACTACCTTCAATAAATACGATTAATTCGGATTCGTATTTCTGTACCAATAATACCAACCGTGAATTATATATCTATCGCATTCAAGCATTATCTGTAAACATAAAAGACTCGGAAGTTCCGATAATTTAAAAATTTTCCAAAACCCAAATATATTCCATCACCCATTTTTGAATTTTCACTCAAAAAAGTCCCGAAGAAAGTTTAAGCTATATTAGGAAAAAAAGAAATATATTATACCTAGTAAAAGTAATGCGAAAATTTAGATCGAGGCGATCGCAATTTCAGAAAATCGAAAAAGTTACAAATTCAAAGTACCATTATTCGGGTCACAGAACGTTGGGAAGACCAGCTTGATTATTCGTTTCATAAAAGAAAAATTTTCCAGTGATTTAAAGCAAACAATTGGCACGAATTTCTTGATTAAAGATGTAGAATTAGAAGGAAACGATATCCGGTTGATGTTATGGGATATTGGAGGTCAAGCTCAATTTTCCTCAATGCGCAATATTTATTTCAAGGGATCCCAAGCCGCAATCGGTGTGTATGATATCACAACACCCGAGTCGCTTCTCCGTCTTCCAGGGTGGATTAGTACATTGAAAAAAGCCACCGGAGATATCCCTATTGTTGTTATTGGAAACAAGGTTGATCTGGAGGATGAACATAGGCGAGTTTCTAAGGAAGATGCGCTGGATTTAGTATCTCGTCTGAATGCAACACACATTGAAACATCGGCGAAATATGGAACGAATGTAGAAGAAATGTTCATGGAAATTGCTAAAATGTGTTATGCTAATGCTGTGCGCATCGAAAAAGAATTAGAAGAAAATAATTAGGTGGCCGAAAACGGGAGAAATTCAAGTAAAATCCTATGATGAATTTAAAGTAGGTGATTCGGCGGAAATCACGGTGAAAACGTCCATAGAAACTGTAGAATCGTTCGGAAAATTAACAACGGATTATAATCCGCTGCATTTTAATGAGGAATTTGCTGCAACCACAATTTTTGGAAAGAGGTTGGTTCATGGAGCTTTTGGATCAAGTTTGATTTCCGCGGTGATTGGAATGAAACTTCCAGGACCCGGAGCACTTTATTTGGATTAATATTGTAAATTCCGCAAACCTGTCTTTATCGGGGATACTTTGACTGCAAGTGCCAAAATACTGGAAAAATTGGTTAAGACACGGGAAGGAAAACCCCCCATGAATCTATTTATTCTCGAAACCTTGGTGAAAAACCAGGACGGGATCATCGTTACTGAAGGGAAGGCAACGGTTTTAGTCCAGAAAGTATAGAAGCCTTTTTCCGTAAATAGGTATTCCCCATAATTAAGATTTTTTCTCTCATTATTTATATTATTCCCATTTTTCAAATCGAAAACTCTATTTCATACCATAGCTTGTACAGAGTATGAACACGGAAGAACGAAAACGGGTCTTGGATGAGGTATTTCAAGAGATTCGGTCCTATTACGATCTAATGGATGAAGTCCGAGAGAAAATTCTACCTTTACAACGCCAGACGGTGAGAATCTGCAGCGAAATTATCAAAAATGTACACCGCACCGAATTTACAGAAATCCCCGCAAAAATCGAAGCGGCTAAACGAAATTTAAACCAATTACAAGCATTAATTGCCCAAGCACCCGGGAGGTTGCCCAAAAATTATTTGCAAATAGTCAAACAGGAATTGGGTGAAGCAGTAATCTTTTCGGATTTGGTGGTGAACGGCAGAGTACCTCAACCTGCTGAATGTGGGATTGAAATTGAGGATTATGCTTATGCTTGTGCCGATGTAGTAGGCGAATTACGCCGTTATATATTAAAATGTTTACGTAATGACCAATATTCCCTCGCAACTGATCTTCTGGAAGATATGACCGAATTTTATAATAATTTATTCACCATGGATTATCCAAATGGATTGATCCCAGGATTACGGAAAAAAATCGATGTTGCCCGGGGAATTTTAACGCGTACCGAAGCTGATGTGACGCTATCTAAACAGATGCAGACATTGCAATCAGCTCTGAATAAAAAATCGTAAATATACCGCCGACTTTGGGAAGGATACTCGATGAATGGGGAAAATAGAGGGGACAAGAGGAAGAAAATTCTTATAACCGGAGGATTGGGTTTTATAGGATCCCATGTCGCGGAACACTTTTCAGCCCAGGGGTTTGAGGTTGTCTGTGTGGATAATCTCTCCCGACCCGGTCCTAATTTTGTACCTCCGGACCAGAGAAATCAAATTTCGCCCTCCTCTTCGATAATTCTCGATTATTTCCGGACCAATTTACCCAATATCGTGCTATATTTGGAAGATCTTAGGAATGAGGACAAAATTATCCAGATTATGCAAGAAGAGAGACCTGATTTTATAATACATGCAGCAGGCCAAACCTCAGCCCATGATTCCATTCAGGAACCGATGTTGGATTTTGAAAACAATGTAGTGGGGTTGTTAAACATCTTAAACGCTGCTCGGCTGTGCTCTCCACCTCCAAAATTTATCTATCTTTCCACCAACAAGGTATATGGAACTAAAATCAATTCAGTTTCTTTAGAAGAGATGTCCACCCGATACAAACTTAAAGATCCTCCAGATGGAATCGCTGAAACGTTTGGGGTTGATCTCTGTGGACACACGCCCTATGGAACCTCCAAATTGGCGGGGGATTTATATGTACAGGAATTTGGAGCATCCTATGGAATCCCCGTATTAATATTTCGCATGTCATGCATTTATGGCCCCAGACAATTTGGATTGGAGGGGCAGGCCTGGATCTCACATTTTGTTATTCGGGCACTCAAACACCAACCGATACAGATCTTTGGGACAGGTAAACAAGTTCGGGATATCCTACATATTACGGATTTACTAGAATTATTTGGCAAAGCAATTTTGCATCTCGAGAGCCAGTCCGCTGTATTTGATCCCTCCAAGAACGTTTTTAATATTGGAGGAGGATCCCAGAATTCAATCTCACTCATGGAGCTGCTGCAATTTCTCGAATCCGAACTGAATTATCCGATAACTATTGAAAATCATCCAACCCGTCTCGGAGATCAGCAACTTTACATTTCAGATATTTCACGAGCTGAAAAAATCTTTGTTTGGCAACCCCAAATCTCTCCCCGAGAGGGCATTTCGACCGTTATTGAATGGACTCAAAAAAATTTATCACATTTCTAATAACATGGGATGTAAAAAACATAAAATGCAACCCGATCTTATAGCAAGAAATAGAATCGTTCACCTTTCTTTGGAACGAAAAATTTGTGAAAATTTATGCGCGTACTCGTAACTGGCTGCTTTGATATCATTCATCCCGGCCACATTTATTTGTTTAAAAAAGCGGCCGAATTGGGTGAGGTCTATGTAATTTTGGCTCGAGATTCGACTATTAAAAAATGGAAGAAACAATCTCCTACGATTCCCGAGGAGCAACGTTTGGAAGTGGTTCAGGCCATAAAATATGTAAAATTCGCCACTTTGGGTAATGAGAACAATAATTTTATGAAA
>JABCSI010000199.1 GCA_018238965.1 Promethearchaeota archaeon | reverse complement strand
TCAAAATGATCAAAATCCGACATAATAATTTGAATGATTATGCAAAAACACCAAATTCTCCTACAAAATACCCGTAAAACGACACTACTCGATATGAACCGTCGTAAATGTCGATTGACTTTTAACTCTAATGCTCTAAACTTAATTGTAGGATTTTATCACTTTATTTTTGGTTTGAAACTGTAGATGGAATCTGACAATTTTGAAATCATGTAATATATTCTCAATCAAGGTGAAAATTATGGGAAATGGATATATGGGCAAATTTTATCATGTGAACCTGACTTCTAAGACTGTGGAACCCTTTAATGTCCCAATGGAAACATTGAAGAGGCATTGGGGCGGATCCGGTCTGGGAACGAAATTTATTTGGGATCACATCAAAAAGCTTGAAGGAAAGGGAGTCAATATGAAGGAATTTGACGCTTTCTCACCGGACAATCTTCTTGTGTTCGGCACCGGTCCGGGAACTGGAATAACTGGTTTTCCAAGTCCAGGGCGACATCATGTTATGACATTGAAATCCCCTCTCACGGGCTCAATAGGTTCGGCTAATTCCGGAGGGCAATTTGGTGCGTTTTTGAAGCGTGCCGGAGTTGATGGCTTTACAATTGAAGGAAAGGCCGAAGCACCAGTCTTCTTGGAAATTTTAAACGGAAACATTGTAATCAAGGATGCTCCCGAATTATGGGGCAAAACTGTGTTCGAAACCGATGATGCGTTACAAGCCAAGTATACTGAAGTTGGATATAAAATCAGCACCGCGGTAGTTGGTCCTCCAGCAGAACGACTCGAACCTATGGCCGGTATTATGAATGATAGGCACCGGGCAGCCGGGCGAACCGGAGTTGGCGCTGTTATGGCCTCAAAAAATCTCAAAGGTATTGTTACCGGCGGGCAAACAAAAGTAGAAACCAGTGATCCTGAAAAATTCAAGGAAGTTTCCAAGAAAATGCTGGCGAAGCTCAAAGAGAATCCAGTAACTGGATCTGGCTTACCGACCTATGGAACGGCTGTTTTGGTTAATGTGGTTAACAGTGTTGGCTCGCTACCCGAAAAGAACTGGCAATTTTCACACAGTGATCAAGCAGAAAAAATTTCAGGTGAAACCCTCTCGGAAAAGTATTTACGAAAACGCCACTCATGTTGGGGATGCACGATTGCTTGTGGTAGACTCACAAAGGTGGATGAAGGACCATTTGCCATCGCCGAAACCGAAGGCCCGGAGTATGAAAGTATTTGGGCGTTTGGGAGCGACTGTGGTGTCTATGATATGGGTGCAATCATCATGGCTAACCACATCTGTGATGAGTACGGTATGGACACCATCTCCTCTGGTGCAACCGTTGCAACGGCAATGGAATTAGCAGAAAAAGGTTACATTCCCGCCGAAGATTATGCCGGTCTTGATCTGAAATTTGGCAGTGGACAGGGCTTGGTAGATGCCATTAAGTTGATGGGGAAGGGCGAAGGCTTCGGGAAAAAGCTGATGCTGGGTTCCTATCGCTTAGGTGAACTATACGGACACCCAGAGTTGAGTATGTCCTCCAAAAAACTGGATATGCCCGCTTACGATCCCCGAGGTATCAAAGGAATCGGGCTCAATTATGCCACCAGTAACAGAGGCGGATGCCACGTTACGGGCTATACCATTGCTCCTGAGGTTGTAGGATTACCCGAACAAATTGATCGGCTGGATTATGGTACTAAACCGACCTGGGTTAAGATTTTCCAAGATTTCACTGCCGCAGTTAACTCGTGTGTGAATTGCCTCTTTACTACCTTTGCACTGGGGGCAGATGATTTTGCGGAATTGATGTCTGTTGTCACCGGTTGGGTAGTGACAGCTGAGGATGTTCTCAAAACGGGAGAAATCACGTATAACATGCAGCGCTTGATAATGGAAAAAATCGGCTTTGTTGCCCAGGATAAACTACCTCCACGCTTGGCAAATGAACCCATTCCCGAAGGACCCTCAAAGGGCGAAGTGTTTAAGTTAGATGAAGTGCTCCAAGCCTATTACAAATTGCGGGGCTGGGATGAACGCGGTGTGCCCACTCCGGAAAAGGTGGCCGAACTCGGAATTTTGTAGAGAGATACCGAATTGTGTCACTTATTGTCTGTGCTTATGATAGTAATATGACGGGGGGAAACTCCCGATGAAAAATAAGCATGGAATTTTTTTAATTTTCTTTGCTTAGTATCCTTAGACTTACGGGAAAATATTTTTTTTCCCGGTGATTCGTTATGCACTCAAATGTTCCAGATGCTCCAGATGTTCCAAAAGTTCCAAAAGATCTAGATCCCAGCATCAAAATTCTCCAAATCGAGATCACCACCAACTGTAATTTTCGTTGTCTTTATTGTAGCCATGCCCTTGATCCTCAAGTATTCCCGGAATCCAACAATGAATGTAATGGATTGGCGGATGGAATATCGAATGGATTGGCGGAAGAATTGGACGAAAATTATATGTCGGTTAAAACCTTCGGAAATTTGGCGCGCACCTCCTTTGGTGAACTAGATCGCCTAATCCTGTACGGAGTTGGAGAGCCACTCACTCACCCTCATTTTATTCCAATGTTGGATATTGCCCGAAAATATCTGCCCGACCACGCCCAAATCGAATTTACGACTAACTGCTCTTTACTCGCCCCTGCGCTCTTGGATCAAATTTTGCCCTATCGTATTCATCGAATCATCGTCTCTATGGATACGCCCTTCATTGTGAAAAATCAAGAATTTCGACCAGGGTTTACAGCATCGATTCAGGACAACCTGATCTATCTGGGTGAACAACAACGGGCGGGTAAAATCGATATTGTGGCCATTGAATCGGTCATTTCAAAAGTGAATTTGCATGATCTTCCCTATTTGGTAGATTTTTGCCATGAAATCGGAATTTCAACTTTATACTTCTCACATCTATTACCCTTTTCCCAAGATATGCTCGATCAACTATTATTTGTCCCTGTATCGAAGGCAGCATTTGATATTATGGTGAATATTGTCGAAAACGGATGGGAAATCATCAATCAGTTGATTTTAACACCCAGTTATATTAAAATAATCGAAGCCGACAAACATCCACGGATTCAACATATTTTTACACGCATGGACGAAGCCCGGAAAAATAAAATTGATGTTGATCTCCACAAACTCACTATCATGTTTCAAAAAGTGCCACAAATTCAAGAAACATACCGAGTTTTTGAACAGGTAAAGAATCGGGCCCAACAATGGGGAATTACTGTTGAAATTCCTCCGTTATTTGTGGATCCTGAACGCCGGGAATGTCCCTTTGGGGCTCGGGATGCACTGTTTATAACCGTTGATGGAAATATCGTACCGTGCTATAATTTGGCGCGCCCCCATACTCTTTTTATCAATGAGCATGAACGGGTGGAGCATCCCTATATTTTGGGCAATATTCTCACGATGCCGGATTCCATAACCAAATTACTGGCTACCCCAGAATATATAGCCCTGGCTGAAAGGCTCAAAAATCTTCCTAACGCGGTGCCGTGGTGCGGAGATTGTATTTACTCCACCCAAAATTGTTTTTACGTTAAGGATAATTCGGGTGACTGCTATGGGAATCAATTAGGGTGCAATGAATGTCTGTATAGTAGCGGATTTGTGCGATGTTTATTCGATTGAAATCAAAGAACAAAGGAGAATTTTACAAAATGCCAATACCAATACCAACTCCAACGCCAATTCCAACGCCCACGCCAACGTCAAAGCCCTCGGAAGATCAATCATCTAACCCCTCCATGCATGTGGATGTACAAATATTCGCAAATTTGCGGGATTATACAGGATACAAGCGCCGATCCTTCTATATGGAGAAAGAAAGCACCATCAAAGCCCTTTTACTTCAGATTGCTGCAGGGATTCCACGCGGAGCAGAATTTCTGGACGAAACTACGGAAAATGATGTTTCCATCTTGAAAAAATACGTAAAGGTCATCCTCAATGGTCGCATTTTGTTTACGGAGCAAGCCCTGGAAACGATTATCACTTCCATCGAGGGTTCCGAGACTGTTGTTTCCATTTTTCCCCCTGTGGGCGGCGGATAACTTAATTTTTTCGGAATTTTTTGTGACATATATCCCTGAAGCAAGCAATTTCCTTTTCTTTTGAAAATTATTCCTTAGGGGCATGGTTAGTTTTATATAATATAAATAATAGGAATATATTAATGCAACGCGATTGTTTCCTCGGCCTTGGTTTGGGTGCAGTGTGGAAAATTTTACCATTCTCTCCCTTATCTTTGCATCAACTGGGTTTGATGTCGATGATATCTTCGATGTCAGTGCCGATGCACATGCCGAAGTTCTCGATGTCTATGCTTTAATCGGGAACGGGAAGCAATCGCTTAACAACTCTATTTTTGAATGCTGTGAATGGATTCCGCCTTTGAGGATAGTTGGCGATTAAGTGCTTTTGCTTTCTTTTTCCCTGATTAGACCATGGATAATTTAGTTAAAAGCCTCCATTAATCTCCAAAAGGAGGATTTTGGCCATCATAATTGCAATATAAAAAAATAATAAAAAATGAAAAAAGGTGTTTTACCGATGAGCAACAGAAATACAGATGAAAATAAAACTAGAAACGAAATCACAAATGAAATCTCAAATGAAAATACAAGCAATTTCACAAAAGAAAAGCAGATTCCTCCTGCATTTACTCCCCCGGAGACAAAGTTACGGGTTGCCATAATCGGATGTACCGGATTAGTGGGCCAAACGATTGTGGATTCCCTCATAGATCATCCATGGTTTAAAATTCATTCTTTACACGGATTTAAATCCATCGGTAAAACTTATGGAAAGGCACGTAAGGGACAGCGTTCCCATGCTCATACTTTACCTCCGTATCTCGATCAATTAGTTATCCAAAAGGCATATGATGTTGATTTGAATGGAATCGATTTGGTCTTTTCCGCAATTCCCTCCGAGTTCGCTGAAAACATAGAGAAACATTTAGCTATACATCTTCCGGTTTTCAGCACTGCGTCATGGTCCCGATATCTCCCAGATGTTCTGATATTCTTGCCCATCGTAAATGGACCCCATCGAAAATTAATTCATCTCCAGCAACAATCCCGAAATTGGAAAGGATTTCTCTGTCCCGGACCCAATTGCACTTCCGTGGGACCAGCCGTTGTCCTTTTTCCGATTTTGCAACAATTTGGTTTAACATCCGTACACCTGGTTTCGATGCAAGCCATTTCGGGTGCAGGGTATGGTGGAGTTGCAGCCTACAACATCCAAGGAAATGTTATTCCACATATTCCCGATGAGGAAGGCAAAGTGCAACGGGAATTGAAAAAAATATTGGCAAAACCAAGAGCTAACGACGAGTTGGGATCTAAGGATTCCAATCTGGATATTCCCAAATTTGATCTGGATTGTAAATGTAATCGTGTTCCGGTTCTCAATGGGCACCTTATCTCTCTATTTATCCAAACACGGGATGGGGCGTCCGAACAAGACCTACGAACTTGTTTGCAGAATTTTCAAGGCCATACGGCAGGATTATCCCTTCCCAATGCTCCCGAATGTCCCATTCATCTTTTCCCTCCCGAAGATATATATAGACCGCAGCCTCGGATAGAATTCTCCGCCTCCTCAACTCCTGGTCCAGGGCATTTGGAGGGAATGAAAACTTACGTTGGTGGTCTGACTGCTTCTGCCTTTTCGAATGGATTCAAACTGACAATTCTATCCCACAACACCGAACTTGGTGCAGGTCGTGGCGCGGTTTTAAATGCCGAATATCTATATCGCCATGGTATTCTCACTGAAAATCAGAAGGGAGGTAATTAGCAATGACCAAGACTGAACAGAGTAATCCACTTGGACAAACTATCCAAACTAGCCAAATAGGCCCAGAATTTATAGTAATGAAGTTTGGCGGGAGTTGTTTGGCCCAACCCAGAGATTTTCAAAAACTCCTACAGATAATAGAGCCTTACCATCATCACTACCACCACTCCCTAGTTGAAGTTGAAACAAGCCAAAACTTCAAAAAATCGAAATCCTTGTTTATAGTTGTTTCCGCATTGCAGGGAGTTACCGATATGTTAATCAAGGTGACAGAATTTGCCAGCAAAGGGGAAATTACCGAAGTCTTTGCAATTTTGGACAACTTGCAATCTCTGCATGGAAAATTCATAGAAACTTTGTTTGCGGAAAATTTGAAAGCCAGAAATAGAGCTCACCACGAAATTCAAGAGCTCCTCGGAACCCTGGCTTTAATTCTCGAAGAAGTAGAAGAATTTGGCGTTATCCCATATTTTATAGATTACATTTCATCCTTTGGGGAAAAACTTTGCGCTAAACTGTTACATCTATTTCTATGTAAGGAAGGGTTAGAATCAGTGCTCTTCTATGGGGAGGATCTCATTATCACCAATGACGAGTATCTGAATGCTCTTCCGGATTTCGAACACACCTATCGTAGAGTTCATAATAAACTCTTACCGATTTTGGAGAAAACTCAAGCCAATCATTTGTTTTGTATAACCGGATTTATCGGACGTAATAAAATCGGATACACAACAACCCTGGGTAGGGGGGGGAGTGATTTTACTGCAACGATTTTGGCACGTATGCTCTATGAAACGAAATTGTATAGAACGGGAAATATAATTTTATGGAAAGATGTCGATGGGCTCCTAAGCGGTAATCCCGAATTTATTAAAAATCCCCGTTTAATTCACCGAATTAACTATCGTGAGGCCAAGGAAATTGCAGTATTGGGTGCAAAAATCCTGCATCCGAAATGTTTAGCCATTATTGAGAATCAGGAGATCCCGGTGGAAATTCGTAATTTTCAGAATCCGGAGAGTGGGAATTTCACCACGATTTCGGTAGATTCTACGCCAATACCTATTAAGGGAATTGAATTGTGGGAAAAGAGGGTTCTGATTACATTCAAATCCGCGATTCTATTGCAGAATCCAGCTTTTTTGGCGAAAGTTTTTCAATTTTTTGCCGAAAAACACATTTCTTGTTTGTGGGTACAACAATCAATCTCGCAGAATACGCTCTCCCTTTTGGTGGATGAGATTGATCATGATATCAATCATAATACAAACCTTGATAGTAACCAAGACATAGCCCTGGATAAGAATAGTTTCTCAGAGCAATTTCTTGAATACTGTCAATTTCCCCATGGATGGATTGAAATAACTTTGCAAGAAACGAGCGTTGTGACAATCATAAGCGAAGAGAGATATCAATCCTATATTCTCGAACGACTGGGGGCACTCATGAGTGAAATTACTGTGAATGGTTCTTTACCCTATTTTACAGTTCAAGAATCATCTGGAATCAGCACTTCTCTTCTGATTCCCCACAAATATCTTCTTGAAACAGCCAATGCTATCAATCTTTTTTCGGATACCATTGAATCTTCATTTGCGTCCAATATCCAACTTCAGAAAACCTTGGAGGAAGTCTAATGCCAAAAACATACGAGGAAATTAATCAGAAAATAAAAGAAAAAAGTGCAACCATCATTACTGCGGAAGAAATGGTTGCTCTAGTTGAAAAAGAAGGCTTAGAATATGCAGCCGATAAAATTGACGTCGTCACAACAGGAACTTTCGGCTGTATGTGTTCAAGCGGGGCCTTCTTAAATATTCCGCAACCGAATCCCCCCATAATAATGAATAACATTTCCATTGATGGAATTCAAGCCTATCATGGAGGTGCTGCGGCGGATTGCTATTTGGGTGTCACCCAGAAGCATGATTCCTATCCCGAAA
>JABCSI010000198.1 GCA_018238965.1 Promethearchaeota archaeon | reverse complement strand
GATGATATAGAAGAATATATATATAAATTCGAGAGCTCTATTGCTTTTTTAGATTTTCTTTCTTGATAAAATAAGGGTTTTTGAAAGAAATTGAGAGAAGGGTTATCGAAATTCATTCATCCCCTACCTAAAGGAAGGGGACTTCTTTCGAGAAAGTTAAATTAAATTCTTTAAACATTTTGGTGTTCGGTGCGCATGATGATTTCATCTTGCAGTTTCACTCCCAAATTAACAAAATAATCACTATATCCGGCCACACGCACAATTAAATTGCGGTAATGTTCTGGGGATTGCTGGGCCGCGCGAAGTGTCGCTACATCTACTACATTAAATTGAATATGATGGCCATCCATCTTAAAATACGCTCGAATTAAATGGAGCACTTTTTGTAATCCTTCTTCATCATTGAACATTGCGGGGGTGAATTTTTGATTCAATAATGTTCCACCTGTGCGTAAGTGATCCAGTTTTGCCGCAGATTTAATGACTGCTGTGGGTCCATGGATATCAACCCCTTGAACAGGAGATATACCTTCAGAAAGAGGCATCATGGCTTTTCTACCATCGGGTGTGGCTCCGATGACACTCCCAAAATAGACATGGACGGTGGTTGGTAACAGATTGATGCGATGGTGTCCCCCTTTCGAATTTGGGCGCCCGTCGACAGCAGAAAAAACCGTTTCAAACACCATTTTTCCCAAATTATCAACATAGTCATCATCGTTGCCATATTTTGGTGTATTTTCCACGAGTTTTTGGCGAAAAGATTCTTCTCCGGTAAAATTCTTATCGAGAATAGAGACAAATTGCGAGAGCGTTAGAGATGTATTATCAAATACATGATACTTCAGGGCAGCTAGGGAATCGGCGATCGATCCCATTCCCACAATTTGAATATAGGAACTGTTGTATTTCGCGCCGCCCGCGTTGTAATCCTTCCCTTTGACAATACAATCATCTACAATTAGAGATAAAAAGACAGCCGGAAGGTTTCGTGCCCAGAGTTGTTCAATTATTAGATTTCCCTTTATTTTTATATCAATAAAATAAATAAGTTGTTTCGCGAAAGCATCGTAGAGTTGTTGAAAGGATGAAAAATCTGATAATTCTCCCGTATTGAGTCCGATTTGTTTATTTGTGCGGGGATCAAATCCATTGTGTAAAGTAATTTCCAATATTTTTACCAAATTGAAATATCCCGTGAGAATATAGGCCTCTTTTCCGAAAGCCCCCACTTCCACACACCCACTGGCGCCCGAAAGTCGTGCATCTATGATATCCTTTCCTTGCCGAGTCAATTCTTGGATGATTGCATCTGCATTGAATATGGATGGTTGACCGAACCCGGTTTTCACGATGTTTAAGGCGCGTTTTAAAAATCTATCGGGCGACTTTTTACTGATTTGAACATTTGAACTGGGTTGCAGAATCCGCATCTCCTCAATGACATCTAAAATCAAATAGGATAGTTCGTTGACTCCGTCGCTACCGTCCGCTTTCAATCCACCTAAATTAATATTACAAAAATCGGAATAGGTATTGCTTTCTTCCGCAGTTACTCCCACTTTTGGTGGTGCAGGTTGATTGTTGAATTTAATCCAGAAATTTTGAAGTAGTTCTCTGGCGGATTCTTTATCGATGCGTTGATTTTGAATATCTGCCTCATAGAGTGGAAAAAGGTTCTGATCTAAACGGCCTGGATTGAAGGAATCCCATGTATTTAACTCTGTAATAACCCCCAAATGAATAAACCAGTAATGTTGAAGTGCCTCCCACATGTTTCTGGGTGCATGTGCTGGTACGTAATCGCAAATTTCTGCCATCTGAATGAGTTCAGATTTTCTTTTTTGATCTTCTTCATCCTGGGCTATATCTCGCAGCTTTATTGCATGTCGGTGAGCGAAAGTTATTATTGCGTTCGCTGCAATCTCCATTGCATTTAATTGTTCACGTTTATGGAGTGCTTCTGGATCGTTAAACCAATCAAGGTTTTGAATACTTTTGTGAATATCGTCGATGAAATCCAGCATTCCCCTTTCAAAGACTTGCTTACCTGCCACCGTATGACCGGGTGCTCGCTGTTCCATGAACTCTGTAAAAATTCCCGCATCATATGAATCAATCCAGTTGGAATCTACCGCATTAAAGATTTGATTCCGTATAGATTTATTTTTCCAAAATGGTATGACCAATGTTTTCGTGAGATTTTTTGTTTCTTGGTCCACCCGAAAGAATATTTTTTGGCGGGAGTTTAATATCTCTAAATCTTGTAAGGAATGACAGCAAATTTCAGGATACGTAGGAGTAACACCTGGAGCAGAGCCACGTTCACCGACAATCAATTCTCCTTCGTTTATGCAAACTTTTTTGTTTTCTAAAAGATACTGAAAAGCTAGTGCGCGTGTAATTGGGATTGAATGAAGTTGTGTTTCAGGAGATTCAAGAGATTGATAAAAATTGGTGAGAAGCTGCGCCCGTTCAACAGATAATGTTGGTTCGGCATTGATACTTTGATTACGGAGTTTTTGAATACGTTCGTTCATTGGATTATCCTCCAATAGCGACTTGGGTAAATTTTTCTTGGAAATAGGATTGTATCTGTTTCATTTCTTCCTCGGAGGGAGGTTTTATTTGAAGTAATTGATACTCCCAATCCAATTGTTCATATTTATGAATCCCCAATTCGTTATAGGGTAAGAGATTGATGGGTGGATCTTGACCTAGCTGAACCAAGAAATCTCGGATTTGGGAAAGGTTTTCTTTAGTATCCGTTATTGAGGGAATAATTGGGATTCGTATATTTACATTTTGTTTATAGTTGAAAAGTTTTTGTAGGTTAGAGAGTATTAGTGCGTTATCAACACCCGTATTAACCTTGTGCAAGAATGAATCAATAAATTTCAAATCATACAGGAAATTGTCAATGTAGGGTAAAAGCGGTTCAATTTTATCCCACGGATCATAACCGGTGGTATCCAGAGCGATATTAAGATCCAATTCTTTTATATTTCTAACCAATTCCAGAAGAAACTCAGGTTGATGCAATGGTTCGCCCCCAGAAATTGTGATGCCCCCATGGGATTCGTCATAAAATATGATATCTTTCTCAATTTCCTGAACAATTTGTTTTACACTCCGTTTCTTTCCTATCGGAGTAATTGCACCATTCGTAAGGTGATAATTTTGAGGTATAAGAACTTGGCTTTCGGGATTGTGGCACCATAGACAGCGCAGAGGGCATCCCTTAAGAAAAATGGTTGTCCGAATTCCTGGGCCATCGTGTAGGGCAAATTTTTTTATATCGAAGATATACCCCTCAGCCATAATGAAAATCAACGCATCCTTAAGTTTAATTTTTTGCAGTTTGTAATTTCTCGGAGACAACTCGGCCAAGAAAATAGATTCCGATTAAATAAATTGGAATGAGGAATAACTCAACACCGATGGAAATAATAAATGGCGCTTGATGTGAAATGGAATCCCAAGCAACACCACCGATTATCGGGCCAATAATCCAGCCGACAAGTTTCATCCATTCATTCAAGCCAAAAATCTTCCCTCTATGTTTAGCCGACACACGGGATGAAAAATTTTCAATCACCAAAGTAGACGCCCTGGCAATAGAATAATCTAAGATCAAAATAAGGGTTAGGGCCCAAAGCGATTTAACTTGAAGAAAAATAAAAGTTTGTAAAGCTCCAATCAACCCGAAAAGAGTGATCCCAACCCAGGGCTTAATTTTATCAATATATTCACCAAATACAGGGGATAATAATAAAGATAAAATTTGGCTTGCGTACATAACAGCCATAATAATTTCAGTTGATTGAGCAGTGATTTCAAATAAATAAAGCTGTACAAAGGGCATTCCGATTAGTGTATTCATAGTTGCAATAAGCGATGCCGTGACAAAAAAGATTAACCCTATCCAAAACCATTTTTTAAAAATCTGTGGTGAATTACTTCTTTGAGATTTGGGATTTGGTTCAGCCAAATCTTCAGATTCTTGAAAAACTATGGACTCGTCCACATTAAGATAAAATTTAACTCCTGCGAAGGCATTGAGGACAGCAAAAATAAGAAAGGGGCTCATGGAGATCCATATTTGATTGGGAAAATATATCGACCCAAAATTAAAAATTCCATAGCTGATAATCGCCCCGACGAAACTACCTTTTCCAATCATCCCGGATCGCTTCCCATATGCCTCCGCCCGATAATACTTGGATGACTTTTGAGCGATCAAAGAATTGTACGGGGGCCAAAAAAATCCAACAATTAATCCTTGGACAAAAATACCGGCCACAAAACCCCAAATGGAGTTAAAAATGACAGAGAGAAACATAATGGAGTAAGAAATTGTTCTTCCTAAACCGCCGATTAATACTAACCGCTTTTTGGAAGTTTTATCTGTTAAATATCCCACAATTGGAGTAGTGATTAATCTGGCAAACGGTTGTGCAGCAATGACCAATCCAATTTCCGTTCCCGAAATATTGAAATACTGTGAAGTTAGGTATGGAATAATGAACATATAGAACATGAAGCCGAAACTATTCCAAAATACGATTTGAATCATGGATTGAAAGTCGCTGGTAAATTTTTGTGAGGTGAGGAGGGATTTCATAGGTGCACGCATGTTTCGATTGGTCTTGATTAAAACAACACGGGATATCATTTGAAATTATTTTTTCACATATACTTAGTAAAAGATCAATGGGGGCTAACAGAAAAATCCATGCATCAGAATAATGCGGAAAAAGTTCATTTGATCAATGTGGTGTGCTTTTTCCTTGTGTGTAGAGATGAAGTTTCATTTTGCTGTGGATTTAAAAATAGTAATCTTTTAAGTTCTAAAAAATGACATTAACTCAAATGAATAATAAAGATAATTTCCAAAAATTTACAAGGTTGTTTTTATATTTTGTATATATCACTTCTATTTGTTCGCTTATATGTACTTTAGTGCTTATCAATGAATACCCTAGCTACACTTTTATCCGTAATATTGTGGGATACGTGTTGTCCTTCATCCCTTTTGTTTTTAATCTGATTTTTCTTTTCATTACTCGATCGAATCTAAGAAAAAATAGATTTGACATTCCAAAATTTACTCTAATTATACCCTTTCTTGCTAACCCAATCTTCATATTAGTGGGATTTCTTATGGCATCTATTTATTCTGGCTTAATCATTATTCTTATTTATGTTCTACAAGGTGTTTATTTCTTAGCTTGGATTGGGATATTTGTGACAGATATTTTGCTCTGGAAAGTAAAAAAGGAAGTAGATACTGGAGAAAAAAGTAAAAATCCGCAAATTGAGATTAATAGAGCCAATTCAACGGAATCTTTGAACAATAATCAAAAAAAGATTTTTTCTGATGAAATAACTTCCGCAAGCCAAGTCATAAAACCTGTAGACGAACCTTCGCCGGGTTTGAAAATTTTTCTCAGCTATGCCACATTGGACGCAGGATTATTCAAAATTCCACAACTTTCTGCCAGTTTAGAGGTGAAATCCAAGATTGGGGAAGTTCTTTACTGGCAAGAGGATATGAGCGATAACATTATCGAATATATGAATAATAATTTGGGAGTTACTGATGTTGTTTTACTGTTTTGCTCTCCTAATTCACTAAGTTCAAACCCCGTCACAAAAGAATGGACCGCTGCGGATGCAATGAATAAACCGATTATTCCGATTTTTCTCAAAACAGATCATATTCCTCCATTACTTCGGTCACGCTTGGGAATTGAATATGATGCATTCGATCTCGAAAAAGTAGTTAATGAAATTCATCAACTAATACTAAAGAAAGTGAAAGTCTAAATCAACAACGCATTGCTTGGATAAGCAAATTTTTTTCATTAATTTATTATTTTACATCAATTTGGGCTATTTTCTTTTTATTTCAGGTTTAATATTAGATGATCATGGCTCAAAAAGTCAAAAAATACAAAACTGATCCCCCCGAAGTTGAATTTGATTTTGGAGAAATGGATATAATTTTAACGTTTCAATTCAATACTCTTTCAGAATTAGCCGAATTTGTAGAATATCGTAATAAATATGAAATATCTGATTTTAAAAACCTTAGACACACCCATGCAAAAAACGATTTTAAAACGTGGATAGAAGATCAAATTCAACAAGCAATAGATCTTGAGGATATGTATCAAGATTGGGAGTTTCGCTTTTGTGGTGCCGAGGAAACAAACGAAAAAACATTTCAGCATGTTATTTACTATTCTATTGAACCGAATTTAGATGAGAACTTCCAACATTATTGAAAAACAATGAGGATCAAAAAATAAGTCTTTATTTCGAGATCTTATCCCTTCTCACACCAGTATGCCTAATCCAAAAGATTTTTTTTCAGATTTCAGTTTTCATTTAGAAATTACCATGAAATGGACAATCAGAAAGAAATATTTTATCAAATCCAAATCTTTCCTCATTATCTAATTTTGGACAAGTACATCGTGAAAATTTATTCCAGTATTTATGAAATAATTCATCTTCTGGGAAATTCCAGTTCTTCTGAAGGTCAAATTCTGCTTGTTTTAATTTATCTGCATAGGATCTTCCATTTATGGATATGTTCTCATCTTTAGCCGCTTGATTAAAAAGTTCTTCGATATCATCATATATTTTGAGTAAATTTCCTCTCTGCAATGGGGTAATTTTTTGTTTGGTTGCCATTATTTCGTTTAATACAGCCATTTAATTTCGCCTAAATTTATTTTTGGTTAATCGGGTAAAAAGTTTCTTAAGGAGAACTAGCTTCAAATATTCCAAACGCAAATTACATATTATCTGACTTTGGTTGAGGATCAATTTTCGTTAAATTAATATGCGAAATAGTCTCCAATCCAAGTAGAAGGTGGAAAATATAATGATATTTGAGTATACTGACGCAACTTTAGAGGCGCTCGATGGATTAAGGGATTGGAGCACCATGAAATGGTATGTCATCCCGTTGTTGGCAATTGTCTTTTATATTTATACAATAGAATTGAAGAAAGCTCGCCAGACGAAAAATTGGATTCCTATCATATGTGGATTAACTGTTTTTGGTATGGATTTCCTGAACGAGACGTGGAATGGATGGGTATGTGTCCTTAGTGGTCACAGTGCATTTTGGACGACACCTGGGCCGACTGCATTGCGGGTTATGGTTGGATGGAATATTGAAATCATATTCATGTTCTTACTAAATGGTATTGTTTTTGCCAATATGCTCGAAGAAGATGTAAAGAAGAAAATTTTAGGCATCCCCAATCGGTGGTTTTATGCTATTGTTTTAGCGGTTTTCTGTGTTTTTATTGAAGTATTACTCAATATTGGCGATCTTCTTATTTGGGAATATCCCTTCTGGAATAGATCCTTTGGGGGTGTTTGGTTGATCTTCTTCATTGGGTATTTCCATTTCTATGTGGCATGTATCTTGGTTTTGAAACTAAAAACCCTAAAAAGCCAATTTCTTGCAATTGGAGGGATTTATACAGTGGCTATTGTAATGAATGTCATTGCTGCGCTTGCAGGTTGGGTTTACTGAAAGAAAATTTGATTTTACGACCTATTTTCTTTAATTTTTTCCTCATTTATATAGTTACTCTGTATTGTGCCATTTTGTACAGGTGTGAGCGAGTTGGTGAACAACCCACACCTGAAGGAGTGGGCTTCGATCTATAACTATTATATTGCTATAACATTTACAATATCTGGAGGGTTCACACCTCCTCTACTCCCTATCTTTACAGATTTAGGAGATACTTT
>JABCSI010000022.1 GCA_018238965.1 Promethearchaeota archaeon | reverse complement strand
AACCCCGTAATATCGAACATATAAAGGTAAAAACCGTAAACAAGGGAGAAATAGAGAATCTGGGTTAATAGTATGTGATAGGTGGCGCGGCTAATCCTTCGGACAAATTTTACCAAGGCGGATTCCCTTAATGGTTTTGCAGGGATATAATTCATCACCAACAGAAAAATCCCTGCTGCGTAGCCATAGGTGAACAAGTGATAATCGCCTCCAATCCACGAGAACATATCCATAATTGCCATAACCCAAATCGCAGAAATCCCGGTATAACGATAGATGTAAAAGGCGGATACATAAATTAGTCCAATCAGAAAAAATACTTTCACCCATGTATTTCTTGGGGAAGAGAGAGAATGATCGGTGGATAACCACATTCCGATGGCAATCGCGCTACAGTGGGAAAAAATGGTACATCCCCAAAACTGAGTAGTTTCGGGAAAGGCGGCTTCCCATTGTGCAATACCGATCCAATATTCAGAGCGTAAATATGCCATGGCTTCCAAATAGAGAACGTAGGAAAAGAGATGCATGGACAATTCGATCATAAAGCAGAATATCACGGTCATCATTTGTTGTTGTAAATAGCACCAATAGAGGAATGGAAATACAATAATGCTGGATATTACTATAGGAATGAAAAACATTCCAGGACCGAAAAAAGGAGTATATCCCAACCACATATAATCCATTAAATCGTAGGGAAAATTGCGATTAACAGGAATTTCTTGCCAAATCACAAAAAGTCGCAAAAGGAGATGGAAACCATACAAAAGCAGGTAAGGCATAATATATCGTTCGATTTTTTTCCGAAAATATGCCCATGAATAAAGTTCGGATAGGCCAGTAAGCCCTTGATTCCGAAATGATGAGGCTATATTGTACCCCATCAGAATTAGGAATATTGGAATGGAAATACGCTCCCAAAAGATTGCCCCAAGGGGACCGAGAAATGCATGCGAGAAGGTATGATCCATAATTACCAGAAGCATCATCCAGAATTTGAGAAAATCAACTTGGAATGATGGAGAAGTGGGTTTTTTATCCAAAATAGGACTAATAGCATCAATATAGTTGATTTTGGGTAATTCATCTGATTCGTCTAATTTGTCCGATTTATCTGATTGTTCATCATGGGATGTCAAATGTTTTGCACCACAGTAGAGGCTTCAAGGATCAAGATATTGGAGAATGATCCGAATAAATAATGAAATATTGTGTGAATTCCTTTTAAAGAGTTCTTTATGAACGGAAAAAGGAAGCATAATATAGTTTCTGCACAAAATTAATACAAGGTAATTCATAGGTAGTTTGTGGGAATTACAAAAAATTACTGGAGAAAGATTTATGACAGCTATGAATGAAGAGATATTAGCCCAGATAGATAAGAAAAAGACAATTTACTCTTGGGCATTATATGACTGGGCAAATTCTGCTTTTGCCACCACCGTAATGGCAGGATTTTTGCCGGATTTCTTTCGAAATTATTATGCTGCGGGATTGGAATCGAACACCATTACCACGTATCTTGCATTAGCAAATGCAATTGCCTCCCTATTCATTGTATTCTTAGCTCCGATTTTGGGAGCCATTGCGGATAAAATGTCGGGAAAAAAGCGATTTCTTACTTTTTTTGCATTTCAAGGGATTTTAATGACAGGTTTATTGGTTGTAGTCGCCGAAGGATTTTGGTATTGGGCATTAATTCTTTACATTTTGGGAATAATTGGCTTTTCGGGTGCAAATACGGTATATGATTCATTACTACCAGCAGTAGCCTCAGAGAAGAATATTGATTTTGTGTCATCTCTGGGATTCAGTCTCGGATATATTGGTGGAGGATTACTGTTTACGGTAAATGTTGCCATGTTCATGTTGATGGATGATTGGATCTTGGCAATTAAACTCTCCTTTTTATCGGTGGCTATTTGGTGGGCAATATTTACTATTCCGGTATTATTATTTGTGAAAGAACCCCAAGTTGCTGAAAAGGTCAGTTTTTCTAAAGCAATAGGTCTGGGATGGAATCAATTAAAGGATACTCTCAAAGATATAAGCCATTTGAAATATGTTGGAACATTTCTATTAGCATTTTGGTTCTATATCGATGGAGTAGATACGATAATCAGGATGGCGGTTGATTATGGAGGAAGTTTGGGATTTGGAAGCCAAACTCTGATTGTTGCCCTGTTATTGACTCAATTTGTGGCTTTCCCAGCAACTTTGTTATACAATAAATTCGCACAGAAAATTGGGATAAAAAATGCTCTACTTGTTGCCATCGGTGCCTATGGTGTAGTTACAATTTTGGGATATTTTATGAATCAAGAATGGCACTTTTACATGCTGGCAGGAATGATTGGATGCTTCCAAGGAGGAATTCAAGCCCTTTCGCGAAGTTTATATTCTCGATTAATTCCCGAAGATAAAGCGGCTCAATTCTACGGATTTTTAAACATGTTGGGTAAATTTGCAGCGGTAATAGGTCCTTTACTAATGGCTTTAGTTCTATACATCACTGGGGACAATCGTTTAAGCATTCTATCTATTCTCATTCTCTTTATTTTCGGAGGAATTCTCTTAGCTCGGGTTGATGTGAAGAAAGGAGAACAGATGGCAAGAGATTTTCTGGGCCGTGTTCAATAAATATTCATCAAGTGTTGATACGTTATCTTTTTTTTCTTTTATGACCAATTTTTTCTTTTGATTTTGCTATTCGCGCCAGCTAACAAAGATCTACCATTCCCGTGGGAGAGGATTTTAACACAGAAAATATATTAACAACTAGAATTAGAAAATGAATTTGAAAAAAGAGGATTTTCTCTGGTATTAAGGATTTCTTAGAAGATATAAATAAAAAAAGGGAATGCGTTTCTTGAAAGTCAAAAAAATTGCCAATTACACCATTTTTCATTTCAAATCCGCCCAATTTCTCAATATAAGGTCTGACATTGCAGAAACAATTTATAATAGGCGGTTATGCGCTTAACCGTTTGTGATAGTCTTCCAATATTCGTTCAATTTCGTATTCAGATTCTCCGTCAAATTGTTCCATCATTCTTTGAAGAATTTTGTCCCGGTTATGGGAGTTCCATTCAAGAATTTCACCACTGGGGGCCCAATAAACGTTGTCACGATAGTATCGGATGACTTCTTTGCGTTTTTCTTTAAACGTTGTGTTTGTGCGTCCTTCCGACATCATGAATCATCTGAGAAAATTAACCTCTTCTCACACTAAACTACTTAAATACAACTATAAATAGATTAGGTATGAAGATCATTCCAAAAAAACAATTTGAGATGGAGTTGGAATTAGGCTTGGAATTGGGGTTAATATTGGATTTAGATGTTCGGCATTTTTTGGATCCTTCTGTTCAATAGAAATGGTATTTTGCGTTGATATTTGATTATAGCAAACTTTTTTTTTTATTTTCAACAAGGTACAATTAAGAAATAGGGACGGGAAAAAACTGAGAACTCGCGCGCAAGAAAAATTTTTCACACATTTACGGCTGGCAAACAAACTTGAAAGTAAGGATCCGATGGGTTGCTTGGATGAACTCCGCGAATGTTATAAATTGATGAAAAATAATAAACTTAATCTCCCTAATGAAGTCTATTTTAAGCAGAAACTTCAAGACAGGGTAACTTACCTCATCGAAAAAATCGGAGACACGGCCTATCGCACAAGTGACGCAACAAACAATAATGCCCCGTTGGAGTCCTTAGCGAAAAAAGCGGCTGTGGAGGTAGCCTCCAACGATCAAACTGTGATTGATACTTCTGATATGAATGACCACCTCCACGAATTGGAGGATTCATATGATTCTAAACTACATGAGATTGAGGAAGATGAAAATTCCTCGGAAAAACAAAAAGAAAAGCAGAAAGTGAAACTTCTGAAATGGAAGAAAGATAAGGAACTCGAATTACTCACAGAACAGGCTATCCACGATTCTGAAGAACTGGATCATGAGGCAGATCTATCTTCAATGGACGAAGAGAGCGAAGGGGAATGGGAAGAGTCGGAAGATGATGAGGAAGAAGATGAGAAAGAAGGTCTCCCCCACACGGACTCAGATGAACATCAGAATTTAGAGAGAAAAAATGGTTCAGAGATCGACGGAGAAGAAGTTAAAGATAAAAATAGTTCGAATGTAGAAGAAAGTGATGAATCAACGAATGGAAAACCCCGTTTGCTTTCATTGGAACCGACCGAAATCGAAAAAATTTGGGAATTTTACTTTTTACATGCCTATAATCATCCCACTCCTAATGAATTTTATGGCGATGGAGATGCTAAGCAGAAAATTCTTCAAATGTTCCAACAGGTTGGTGATCTGTACGAAAAATATGATCACACACATATACTTAAAGAACAATTACCGGGAGATTCTCGGATCTGTTTTGTAGGAGATACAAATGGATGTTTCAATGCAACCGATAAACTCTTGAGATATTTTCAGTCCAAGATCTTTGAATCCCAAGCTACAGAAAATCCCCTGCGTTTAGTTTTTCTGGGAAATTTTATTGGGGGAGGAGCAATGGATTTTCACAATCTGCTTTATCTTGTTTGTTTTAATATCCTTTTTCCCAAGGAGGTCTTACTTTTCCGAGGTACCCATGAAGATAAAACCAAAGCAAAAAGATTGAAGTTGGATAATTATATTTTAGAATATTTTGATAAGGAGATCTTAGATGCAGTTCATAAATTCTTTGAAAATCTCCCGATTGCCTATTATGTCGAATCTGCCTACAAATTGATGTTTGCTACCCACGGATATTTACCGATCAATATGGAAAATCCAGATGAACCAATCAATATTCATACTAACTTATTGAATAATGCCACACCCTCCATTAAAGAAATTGACCCCATCTCGCAACAACTTATCTCCAATTTGCCCGCCATGCGTATGAAAAAAGAAACGAATTTTTCCGCCATCTCAGGCTCGGAAGGATTCAAGATCAATCAGCACCTCTTTGATCCTTTTGTTAAAGAAAATGAAATTGAATTAATGATTGTGGGCAACCACACTATCAAAAGTGGCCATAGGGTTTATTATGATAATCGATTAATTGGTCTATTCAGCGCCTTGGAATATAAAAATAAATCCATTAAGGGAAAATTGCTCGAAATTCAATTTCCCTCCGATCCCGAATATTACGATGAAGATTATCCCGAAGCGGATGAAGAGGATGAGGAGGAAGAAGAGTGGGAAGAAGGTGAAGAATCCGATGAGGAAGAAGGAGAATGGGAAGAAGGCGATGAATCCGAAGGGGAAGAAGAGGGAGAATTGGAAGAAGGAGATGAATCCGAAGAAGAGGAAGAATCCGAAGAAGAATACATTGAGGAAGAGGAATCTTCAGAAGCTCCTGCAGAAAAAGAAAGCTTATTCGGTGTGGATGCTAAGGAAGTCACCGTCACTCTCCTAAATATCGAGGACCTCTAAATTAAGGATTATTTTTTTTTCTCTTACTCTCAAATCAATCTTTCATTCTTAATTTTTTATTTCTTTTGAAACACCACGATAAGGCGTTCAATAATGGGATTTTTCCAGTTATGCACGAACATTGCGGGAAACGATATATTATTTACCATAACAGCTAAAATTTTGCACCCATAAATCTTTAGCATTTGCTCTACATTTAGTTTTTCTCGGGTGTTGATGTCAGTGTGAATCTGCGGAAAGACCATGACTCCAACGCCTCCGGTGTGAAGAATTTGAGTAATTCCTCGTAAATAATCATGGTAATTCCGTTCAAACTCATCCAGCATCAAAAATGTTTGGGATTGAGAAGGATATGTCTTAAGGGGTGTGAGAAGATTTGTTTCAGCTACGATGGAACCGGAAAAGGATTTAAGAAATTCATCCACAATTTCGAGATTTGGATTGGTGATATCCATTTCAAAGATATGATTTTGGGGAAATTTTCCCGAAGATTGCCGATATTGGCGGCGGGAAGAAAGCCAAAGCAAATTTTCCTTTGTTTGGATAATACATTCTGGATCGATATCGGATCCGTAAGCGGATACCCCAATCATATAAGCTTCTGCAGGAATTGACCCCATCCCACAAAAAGGATCGTAGATGGGTAAAAGATGGTGATTTTCTTGCACAGAAATTAAATTGACCATGGTTCGGGCTAAGGCCAACCCCAACAACAATAAGGGACGCTTATGGGGACGTTTTGCATCCCTAATGGCAAAACCATCAATATCGATTGATTGACGGGTAAATCCGATAACTACATGGGTAGGTTGAAACCATGCAATAAGTTCAAAACCGCTATCCAGCACTTCCTTGCGCTGTAATTTGCGAGGAGATATTGCATCCTGATTATATTCATGCAAAATCTGTGTCTTTCTAACTTTCATCTTTTTCAGGCATTTTTTGACTACACCCTGTAGACGATCGGAAAAAAATAAAAAATCATCCTTTGACTGGTAGGATTCGTGGTTGTAATTACTGATTGCCCATGAGCATTTATCTTCCATATATTCCGAGTTCAGGAAATCATATATTATGGAAAACAATTCATCAGATCCAATATCCACGGAAACTCGACCAATAATTTCTGCTTGTTTGAGGATTGCACCACAGCTGGTTATCGAAATTGGAGATTTTGCTTTAACTATGGCCCCCTTCACAGTGAGATCTTGGAAGTGTGGAATTACCCCCTCCACTCGAGAGCGGGCCACAAATTCAGCCACCGACATTTCTGGATTCCTTCCCCAAATGTAAAGATGATCCTTGGGAGTAATATCATTGGGAGTCAATTCTATCTGGGGTAAAAAAGCGGATAACGCCGTGAGGTGCATGATAGAGATTATTTGGCATAATTTTTGTTTTTTTGCATTATGAAACTCATCTTGGACAATCCCTATTCTTTGGAGGATTGGGGGGAATACTTCTAATTCTTGGATTCATCTTAATGAAATTATTTCCCAAAACCAAATAACAATCATATCGTCTGGCAATTTTTTTTTTACTTACTTACTTAGTAATAATGTGGTGAAAGCATATCTCACTCATTGAGGAAATATCTACTATTGCGGAACAGGCTGGCGTTTTGAAAGTAGGAGTTGCAACTTTAGAAACATTACATGGTGGTCCTCCTAGTGTAGACCTCACATATCATTTACCCACCGCAAAATCCGCAATTGTATTTTCTCTTCCCTTAGATAGAGAAATCATTCGAAGATATTTGGGCAAAGAATCGATTCATGCTAGGGCTGAACATGAAGTCGATAACTTTGAAACGACGATTAGATGTTTTCAACTTGCTACAAAGATTAGGAAACACCTAAAAAACAAAGGATTCGAAGCCAGAGAGATATTTACTAATTTTAATTATCGGGATTTTGATATTAAGGGTATCTTCATCCCATATCCTGATATTTCACTGAAATATTTAGCAGCAAGTTCAGGGGTAGGTTCTTTTGGATGGTCTGGAGTTCTGGGCATAAAGGATTTTGGAACCGCTTTTATGTTAGGGGGACTCACAACATCGGCGCCATTGGAACCGACCAAACCCATTCCCCCCGAAGAGAATTTTTGTGATAAGTGCAAAATATGTGTCAACGTATGCGCATTTCGTATGTTTGATGACAAAGAAGAATTTCAAGTGAATTTGGGTGAAGAAACTTTCAACTACTCCAAACGCAATGATGTTTTACGGTGCGAAATTGTTTGTGGTGGGTATTCCGGATTAGATAAAACCAAGAAATGGTCAACGTGGTCGCCGGCCAGATATGAATTCCCAAAAAATAAAGAGGAAACAATCAATACACTTGCAAAAGCATTTAGATTCAAACCCAATTTCTTAGTAGAAGGAGAAGATGGGGGATTCAAGAAAAAAAACTATTTGAAGGATCCGGATATTGCTCAATTTATGAAGGAGAACCCAAATGTCTGGCGATTGATAAAATCCTTAAAGATTTCGTGTGGAAATTGTCAGTTGGTGTGCAGGGGCAACCATGAGGAGACTTTACAGAATTTTAATTTGCTCAAAAATTCAGGAGTAATTATTCGCCAAAGAAATGGAAGAACGAAAATATTACATCCCGACGAGATGGATGAAGCGGATGAACTCCACATCCCACAAAAGAAGACTTTAAAGGAATGGATAGCGGGAATCTTAATTAAGAGGGCTTTAACTCAAGAAAAAACGATTAAATTCTCTAAATTTTAGATTTTTCGTACTGGATATGTGTTAAACGGGAATAATTAATTTTTGATAATATTTTCCCGTTAGATCACGATTTAATTTTTTTTTGCTATGTACCTTTTGAGTGACTAAAAGTGACAAATTTTGATTTCTATCTTCACAAATTTTCACGTGAACTTACTTTACTAACGCTATATTCTTTCTTCAAATATTCGTTTATTTAATTAATACCTTTTCTATAAATACTAATCGTAAAAGTATGGTAAATCTTTTTATCTTATTTATTTGATTTTAGACAATGACACTATCTCCAATTATTCGTTCAGTTCTTATTGTCAATAGGGGTGAAATTGCGGTGCGCATAATTCGTGCTTGCCGTCAGCAAAGTGTTTACACAATTGCACTCTTTTCCAAACAAGATGCCAAAAGTTTACATGTCAAAATGGCTGATGAATGTTACTCGTTGGGGACCGGGACTGTGCAAGAAACCTACTTGAACATCCCTAAAATCATTGATATCCTACATAAATCGGATGCAGATGCTGTTCACCCTGGATATGGTTTCCTTAGTGAGAATGCAGAATTTGCACGACAAGTACAAGATGCAGGCAAAATTTTCATAGGTCCTAATCCCGAAGTAATTGAAAATTTAGGAGACAAGATCAAAGCAAAGACCATAGCAGTTAGTGTCGGTCTTCCAATAGTCCCTAGTTCAGATGGAAATGTGGATACGTTCGAAGAAGCCCGAGAAGTGGCCAATCGTATTGGATATCCAATAATTATTAAATCTGTTTTCGGTGGAGGGGGTCGTGGAATGGAACGGGTTAATTCTCCTCGCACTTTACGGGATGCCTTCGAAGGATGCCAATCTATCTCGGAACAGTTCTTTGGTCGATGTGAAGTGTTCATTGAGAAATTTATCGAAAATCCACGACATATAGAAATCCAATTCATAGGCGATAATCATGGTAATGTTATTCATTTGGGGGATCGTGAATGTTCCATCCAACGCTCCCATCAGAAAGTAATTGAGGAAGCACCCTCATTCTTGGATCGAGATACCGTAGAACAGTTAGGGAAACAAGTTTGCGATTTAGCTCGAAAAATGGGGTATAGCAATGCGGGAACGGCAGAATTCCTTTGGAGCGATGGAAAATTATATTTCAATGAGGTAAACCCCCGAATTCAAGTCGAACACCCAATTACCGAAATGATCACGGGAATAGATTTGGTTGTGGAACAACTCCGAGTTGCGGCGAATGAACCACTCCACCATAAACAAGATCAAATCAAATTAGTGGGTCATGCCATTGAGTTTCGGATTAACGCGGAAGATCCTCATGCAAAGAATCTTCCCCAAAGTGGCAAAATAACCCAGGTTATTATCCCAGGAGGATCCAATGTTCGCTTTGATACCTTCATTTATCCCAATTACATAGTTCCCAACAGTTTTGATTCGCTGATTGGAAAATTAATTGTCAAGGGCGCCACACGAGAAGACGCTATTTCTATTGCCAAAATAGCACTCAAGGAATTGACCATCTCGGGCGTTCAAACAAATATCGAACTCCATCAGGCGATAATCGAGACTCGCGATTTTGAGAAGTGGAATACTACCACCGATTTTCTCAATAAGATAAACATTGTTAAGATTTTACGAAATTATGAACACATGAAAGTTGCTGCAATTTCCCAAGTAATGGAAATGTTCAAGCTTAAGGTTCAACCAAGCATGTTAGGGTATTCACAGCCCACATCTAAGTCCTCTTGGAGAGAATCTGCCTTGAGAGAGCAAGTTAGGTAATTCTTACACAATTTTCTTATTTTTTCGTGCATTATTACCATCATACCACATACAAGTATCAATTTATCGCACCAGCCAAACGAGGTAAGATACTTACAACGGAATAGGATATCAAAATGGGAAATTCAAAAAAAAGAGTCTCTTATCACGGTCGGGAGTTTATCATCGAACCCATTGATGAAAATCAGATTAACATCAATGGATACGTGTTTGCACCCAAAGTCGTTCAACATACCGAAGATCGTTTTAAAGTAACCATAGGAAAATATAATTTCGTGTTGGAGAACATCGATGGAAAACTCTATTTAGAGGGAGAAGAGGTCGATATCAACATTAAACCGTACATAGGAAATATTGGTTCTAATTCTCATTCTTTTGAGCTGAGTAAGGCGTCAGTACAAGCCCCAATTCCCGGAAAAATTCTACAGGTACTGGTTTCTCCCTCCGAACTGGTTGAAAAAGATCAAGAAATTCTCATTTTGGAAGCTATGAAGATGCGTAATAGGATACTTGCCCCCATTACGGGAAAAATCACAGAGATTTTCATTTCTGTTGGAGATGTTGTGGCACAGGATCAAATTTTATTGCGGATTGCTAAGGATTAGATTTTTTTCAAAGAATTTAACGAATTCCTCTCGCATCTGCTGAAAGTCTAATTCATATGAGAAATTATGATTGGCACGATTGAACATCCGAATTGTTTTCTCTGCGCTAGCTAATTTCCCATACAGCTCTTCAAATCCTGGCGCTTTTAATAACTCATCTCTCCCACCTGCAATTAAATAAATGGGTTGTGTAATCAGAGACGCTATTTTACTAGGATTATAATGTCGTGTCTGGGAGATATAGATTTCCTTGAGATGATTACCGGACGGAAAGCGCATTTGTTTATTGCGGGTCCATATTTTCAGTAAATCATCAAAGAAGGGATAAGTCGGGATTAATTCGGTATCATAAACAGGCGACCGAACCCCAATACATGTGATTCGAGAATCCCTAGCTGCATGACAGATCGCCATTGCCCCGCCAAAGCTTTCTCCTAGAAGTGCGATACGGGTTGGATCAATCGCAGAGTGATGAACTAATCTATCAATTACTACCTCAATATTCGCTTGGGCGGCAAAATAATTGAAAATTCCGGTACTTTCTCTCACTCCTTGATGATCATAGCAGAAGAGAGATATGTTTCGGGCGATAAAATGCTCTGCAAATCGTTCTTGATCCTCACTAGGAGAAGAACCAGGCATACCATTCACATGAATGATCAACGGAAAGGGTTTTTGTGCAGAGGTCGATTCTGATGGAATGTATAGAATCCCATGCAAAGTTTCCTGCCGATTCTGAATGTTTATAGTTTCTTGTATCATTGAAATTTACTGCTCCTCGGAAATTTTTTTATTTTGAATTTCGCAAACGGTTAAAATAAATTCTTTCCCGTGTTGGGTGTGCCATTTCACATTTTTCAGCTGTGATTCAATTGACTGGTCTTTTCCAAGATAATGAAGGTCAAAATTATTTGTGTTCGGCTCCATTTTCAATTCAATATCCTTCAAATTAATGTGTAATCCCTTCCCCAGAGCTTTTGTGAACGCTTCTTTGGCAGTCCAATATTGGGTGCCGAGTAGGGGATTGTTTCCTATATCCTTCCGCTCACGGGGAGTGAAAGCTTCGGCAAAGAACGAAGGATCCCGATGCTCAACTTTTTCAACGTCGATACCAATGGGAGAAGAATTTAAAATAGCGCCCGCCAACGTATGTGAATGTGTTATCGAAAGGAAGAACTTGATAGATTTTTTCGCGTTCACATCATAAAGATAGGGTTGCCCTTCTCCACGTTTTTTGACTTCAACTTCTGTAAATTTAGGTAGCTTTCCTAAAAACTTGAAATAGGCGAGTTTTGCTGCTATGATGCCACCAATGTGCGCAATTTTTCGTTCTTCATGGGAAAACCTAGTCAAGGCATTTTGTTCTCCCTTGGTTAAATAGTTATTTATATGGGCAGAGTTCTCCCGTATTTTTGCTTGTAATTGGGGTAAGGGAACAATTTGAACCGCGTTACTAAGTGTCTGAGGAATTAGGTGTCGAATTTCACTTAAAAATGAGAATTTATCCTCAATTTCTTCATCTAATGAAAGAGATAATTGAGTATGGATTAAGCCAAGCGAATAAAGCGCCAAAATGGGTTGCTTTTTATCATCAAGTAGAAATGCATCGAAATAACTATGGGTTTCATCCCGAGAAAGATAGCTAACGTATGCGTATTTAGGAACATTACGGGAAAATACCTGGAATTGGGAAATCTTCGAAGGAAGAGCCAGTGTGGAATTTTGAATTAGATCAAAGAGTGCAGCAGTCTGAAAAAGACTTTCAATTCCGAGTGGATCAAGATCAAATGGTTTATCCCGTGGAGAAGAATCTCGATGAGCAAGTAAAAGAGCATTTGAATAATTTACCGATGTTAAAACCGTGTTTGTCTCCCACCGTAGCAGCTGATCCAACACTTGAAATCGAGGACCATGGAAGAAAATGGAATATATCTCTTCTTTTGATAGTAATGGAAATAATGGCTCCAATAAGGAAAAATCGGGCACAATCTCATTAGAATTCTTTTCGGATGAGGCATATGAGGCAGAAAAATGAGGTTTGATGAGCGGTTTTCCCTTCAACGCAGCTGGAAATGTCTTTGAATGTAAATTAACTCGTTTAGAATCAAAATTGATACTTAGATCAACTTTAACGGATTTATTCGGACTAATTTTCAAAGGCGAGGTAAATTCAACATCTTTCAAAATAGATAAATGATTCCCATTAAGACTCCGATAATACTCAGCAAATGTTTCCATGACCATTACTCCCGGAAATACGGCTCGACCCTCAATTTGATGATCAAGCATATATTCATCTTGTTCAAGATTGAGCTCGTGATAGCCTGAAACTTTACCTTTTTGATAGTAAAGACTGGTTAGCATCGGATACTGTACAGAGTCAAGGCTTCGAAGGATCTCATTTTGAGATTCGAAAGCCCCCATACTACCTGCAACGATGTATTCGCCCGTATATCCTTGGGTTACTAATTGTGTGAAGATATGAGTCCCTATTTGAGGGGGAATGGGTACCACACCCGCATGTTCAAGAACTTTCATTGTGGATCCTTGGGTAGCCATACCTACATCAGCCCAAGCCGACCAATCAATAGCCAATCGGCGAGTATTAGTCTGAGAATTCCATGCATAACGGGATAAATAACCATTTGCAAACGCGTAATCCACTTGTCCTTGGTTACCGTATCGTCCAGCAATCGAAGAAAAGAGAACACATGATTTTAATGAGTTTGGTTGAATTTCTTCCAGAATATTGGCTAATCCTGAGAGTTTGACATCAACTATCAACTCAGCCCGCGAAGGGTCTTTTTTGATAAAGCTCTTCGATTCCTCTATCCCGGCTCCGTGGATGAGACAAACATCGGACTTACCCAATTTCTCGGTAATGGATGAAAAAACTTGAGTAACTTGGTCTTTATTCACAATATCGACTGAATAATAGTCAACCTGAAGACCTTTTTTCTTTAAATGAGAAATATTTTCAATAATCTCCAATTGAGAAGAGAATCTATTCCAAGCTTTCTTGATCTGCACCGGAGTGGGTTTTTTCTTCTGCTTCTTCAGATCTGCTATGAATTCCTCTTTGACTGTACCCATTTGGGAATCGGTGAATGATAAGTATTTCTCCATTTCAGGGTTGTATTGAGTTCTACCTAAGAGAATCAAAGTCGGTTTGACAAAATTCGTCAAACTATCAATACAATTAAAAGTAATTCCCCGAGCTCCGCCAGTTACAATTAAAAAATCTTCAGTTTTGATCAATGGTGAGTTGTTTGATGCTGAAAGAGAAATTTCTTCACGTAATAAGGTATACCTTTGAGAATCATTATCGATTAATACTTCTTCGGTGGGATCGGAATAAAAAATTTCGTCTACCGCCTTTTCTGCATCAGGGGAATAAATATGTTTAACTTTAAATTCAAATTCTTTACTCAGGGATTTAACAAAGCCCGAAACTGCATTTCCTAACGGATTGGGAGATGGTTTTTCTCCAAATAGAGTCTCATTTGATATTATAAAGCCATTTTTCAATCGACTTAGATTAAAAGTACGAAATAGAGAAAATAATGAAGTAAAAATATGCCTTTCATCAACGCTATTGCTGAGATCACTTTGGGAATCGAGAACAATGCAAGTATTATAACCATTTGTTGTATTATCTCGAATTTTCGAAGTAAGATTCTCATTCAATACTTCATTTACGGATTTTTCCCCTAATGACAAAATTTCAATAAAGGAAACGTTCTTCGCTTCTAATTGCTGTTTCACTTTGTTATAATATTCGATATCTTTACAGAAGTTTATCAATAGCATAGGATTTTTATCTATGTTTTCGATCTTCGTTTGTGAAATTGACTTTGAAAATGGTACTTTTTTAATAGAATATACATGGATATTTGCCATAATGGAATCTTTCTTCTCGACAATACTTTGTCTGGTCTCGAAATCGGATTCATCGGCAGAATCAAGAGATATATCTTGACCTACCGGTTTTTGACTTGGCAAATTCTGGATAAAAACTAGTATATCTTGGATAGTACGGAAATCGGCTAAATTGATCGATGTATCCTCGGAAATCGACCATTTTTGGCGAACAGCACCGAATATTTCGGCTTGTTTAATGGTGTCAATACCTAAATCATCCTCAAGATCATAATTGGAATCAATATCGACCAAATCATATCCCGTTTTATCGGCGATGATCTGTTTCACATCTAATTCTGTATCAATCGATGAAACTGTAGATTGTTCTGAAAATTCTGACGCTTGTTGACCAGATAAACTCTGTATGAAAGCTAAAATGTCTTGGATGGTGCGGAAATCTGCCAAATTGATAGAAGTATCCTCCGAAATCGACCATTTTACGCGAACCGCTCCGAAAATCTCAGCTTGTTTAATGGTGTCAATCCCTAAATCATCCTCAAGATCATAATTGGAGTCAATATCGACCAGATCATATCCTGTTTTATCGGCAATGATCTGTTTGACTTCTAATTCGGTATTTTTAGACGATCCAATATATCCTTCTTGATTTGCTGATGATTGGCCTGGCAAACTCTGGATGAAAACTAAGATATCTTGAATTGTACGAAAATCGGCTAAATTGATAGAAGTATCCTCCGAAATCGACCATTTTTCACGAACCGCACCGAAAATTTCGGCTTGTTTAATCGTATCAATACCTAAATCATCCTCAAGATCATAATTGGAATCAATATCCGACAGATCGTAGCCAGTTTTCTCCGCAATGATCTGTTTCACATTTAATTCTGTATCACCTGATGAAGAGGGAGAATGTTCTGAAGACCTTGGCGCTTGTTGACCAGGTAAACTCTGAATAAAGGCTAAAATATCTTGGATGGTACGAAAATCGGCTAAATTAATTGATGTATCTTCCGAAATCGACCATTTTTCGCGAACTGCACCGAAAATTTCGGCTTGCTTAATCGTATCAATACCTAAATCATCCTCAAGATCATAATTGGAGTCGATATCAGCCAGATCATAACCTGTCTTCTCAGCAATAATATGTTTGACTTCGAATTCGATATCAAAAGACATAGAAACTGCTTGTGTTGGTCGTGGCTTAATTGAAATTGAAGATGCTGAGGATTTCTTCGCTGTTTTTATCTTCAAAACTCTCCCTTCGAGGAAAAGATCCTCACTCCCAGCGATTGACTGTAACCATTGATTATACTTACTTGTAATTATACGATTTTCAGGTGTGTTAAGACGGAAAAGAACCATTGCTACTTGGGACCCAAATCCTGCCGCAAAGCGGATTGCATATTTCTTTCGTTCCTGGACTCCCTTAGAGAAATTATACCGAGAATACATAGGATCAATTTTCGAATAATTAGCAATAGGTGGAATGCGACCCATTTCCATCGATTTAATCGCAACCGCTTCTTCAATACCTGTACCAAAAGCATGCCCAGTGAAGCCTTTTGTATTAATAATGAGCATTTTGTATGCCAGATCTCCGAATACATGAGATAAGGCTTTCAATTCCCCTTCACCACTTCCTCCGCGTGCAGGAGTAAAAGTTTCATGACTGACAAACATGCCTTGTTGAACTAACTCTGTTTTTGTAATACCATACCGGTTTTCAATCATGGTGATAAACCGTTGGAATTCTTCGGGAATATGTACTTTATCTAAACGAGAACCGTGATACGCGCTATTACTGAAGTGAGTTCCCAGAAGATCTACTATGGGTTGAATTCCTCGATGTTTATACGCGTTTTCTGTTTCGATGACAAAAGCAGCTGCACCAGATCCTATAACCATGCCATTTCTTCCCTTACCAAATGGTAATACAACTTCCTCCCACTTTTGTTTAGTACTTCCAGCACCATTGGCAACAAAGGCCGCTCCCATCCATGGTAACATAGATTCTCCCGATGGATTATCGGCTGAAATTACAATCACACGCGTGCATCTCCCAGTTCGAATCCAATCCTCCGCCATTCCTATGGCTTGGGTACACGTAGCACATGCCGCATTATTTTGAGTATTGGGTCCTTTAGCCTTGATTAATTGGGCGAATTGAGCATGTCCCATTGATAAAATCCGAAATACAAAAGCCCGGTTGAATTCTCTAACATCCTTTTGGCTTATGTTAACAGCCAAATCAGTTTTATTGGCTGCAAACCAATCTTCCAATTCAGATTTTAATTTAGAATTAGAGATAGAATCCAGTAGTTGAGTGTAAAAGTCGAGGATTTGTGAGTAGGAATAAGATTGGAATTTCTGAGTTAGCCCCGAGGTAATTTCGTCTACAAAATTATTATACCCCGGAAATGTTGAGGCAAAAATGATACCCGTTTCCTGTTGTAAACTTTCCGGAAGAGCCCAATCACCTGCTAAAATCTTCCCCGTAGTTGTGGTAATTTGAGCCTTAACCAATGGAATGTGTGAATCTTTTAATGCTTCTAATCCAGCACACATGGCCATTTGGAATGAAATATCTAAAGTGCTAAGCCATTTCTGATCAATAAGAAAATCATCATGGGGATTAAAATGCCCGATTTGGCCGGCTAAATGAAGAACTTGTGAAATATCCGAGACTTCGATGAAAGTTGCTTCACCTGAGGGAGCTTTATGCAATTTGGTAATTTTCTTCTCTAACATTTGTTGTTTTATATTATCGGGAATTGGATCAATAAAATTCATACCCCGAAGCAGATCTTCGATGTTTTGGTCATCAAATAGATTTCGATTACGACCAGGTAATCCTAGGCCAACACCGGTAATCCCTATGGAATCCAAATAGAATCCCAATTTATTGTCAAACTTAGTCTTTGATTGAGATTCATCTTTTTTACGTTTAAACTGTGTATATGCCGCTTGCAGCATAGGACCGAGAATATCCCTTTGTTCCTGTAGAAATTCGTCAAAATAGGGTTGTTGACTCAAATTTAAGAGCTTAGGATCGTTTTCCAATATCGAAAATTGATGATGGACTGAGTGGTGGAATGGAGCTGCAGAAGATTTACCCCTGGAAACTGATACAGATTGATTATGTTTTGGAGTTATATTCACCTTTGAAGTGGTATAAACGTCTATAGTTTCAGACAAATGTTGTATTTCTGGTTTTTTTGGTGTTAAGGTATAGCCAACTTTAACATCGGTATGTGATTTTAATATATCCTTGGTAAAATAGAAGAGAACCTTTTTAGGTCCAACCTCTAAGAAATTTCTCCCACCCTCGGAATAAATTGATTTAATTTCTTTGACCCATCTGACTGGAGATGTTATTTGTTTAATAAGAATTTCCTTAATTTTATCATGGGAATTGGGATAGCGATCTCCTAACACATTACTATAAACTGGAATTTTTGGTGATTGAAATTCGATCGATTGGAGAAAATTTGCAAGTATTTCTTCTGCAGGTGCTACAAATGGAGAATGAAATGCTTGAGATACGTTTATGCGTTTTGCAGTAATATTATTTTGTGTACATAGCTCAATGGCTTGCTCAATACCGGGTAAATCTCCAGAAATAACCGTTTGTGAAAGCGAATTGAAATTGGAAACACATACTTCCCCAGCAGTTACCATCTTCACTATTCGTTTAGCCTCTGAAGCACTTCCTAACACCGCTGCCATGGTGCACTCAATATCTGAACTAGATTGGCTCATCGCTTTCCCTCGTACAATAACTGCTTTTAGAGCATCCTCAAATTGAAGAACTCTAGCGGTTACCAAAGCAGAGAATTCTCCCAAACTATGACCCGCAACCCTCTTTGGTAAAATATTCTGTGTCTGGAAATATTCCATTAATGCAATTTCCAAGCTAAAAATAGCAGGTTGGGTATATTGCGTTTGTGTCAGACGATGCTGATTTTTTTCGGGAGTTAAATCAGCCGATCCAAACATTACTTCCAATAAATCAAATTTTCCAAATTCTTGACAAATTGCGTTTGCTCGATTTAAGGTATTCCTAATTTCGGGTATCTGATCATACAATTTCTGCCCCATTTTCACATATTGACTCCCCTGTCCACTGAAAAGGAAACAAAGGTTCGAATCTTGCATACTAGGAGAAGACAGAGTTACCCCATTCGTGGTTATGGATTTTTCAGGGACCCATCGCGGTTGTGATTGCATAATCTGAGAACTCGTGGAATTATCACCATCGTGGGTTTGTTCTTCAAGAATTGCATGGTAATTTGTTCCTCCAAAACCAAAAGCTGAAACACCGGCTCTCCGTATGAGCCCATCGGTGGATTGCCATGGTTGTGGATTAGTATTTACATAAAATGGTGCAGTATTCCAATCAATTTTTGGATTAGGATCTTTGAAATTCACCGAAGGAGGTATTATTTTATGATAAAGCGCTAAACTGGTTTTAATAATCGAAGCTATGGCGGCAGCACTTTTTAAATGTCCAATTTGGCTCTTAACCGACCCTATCGCAATCCGATTGGGAATATTTTGATCCTTAAGCACATCTTCCAAGACAGCGAGTTCCGTTGCATCCCCAATCACAGTGGAGGTTCCATGGCATTCAATGTATTGAAGATCGGCCAATTGAACTTGGGCTGAATTAAGAGCGCGATGAATGGCTTGTTTTTGACCCTCGGGATTTGGAGCTGTGATTCCTTTACCCCGGCCATCGGAAGCTGCACCGATTCCTCGGATAACTGAATAAATTCTGTCATTATCCCGAACTGCATCTGCATACCGTTTTAAAACTATAAAACCTGCACCTTCTCCCATAACAAAACCATCGGCTTCGGCATCAAAAGGACACGAATGACGGGCAGAAAGAGCCCCAATTTTACAAAATTTCACATAACTCGATGGACCCATTGATCTATCCGCACCACCAGTGAGGGCCACATCATAATCACCCACAATTAACCCTTTAACCGCTGTATCAAGTGCTGCTAGACTGGAAGCACACGCAGCATCCGTGGTCATACTTTTTCCAGTTAGATTGAATACATTGCATATTCTTCCGGCAATTATATTAGATAGTTCTCCAGGCATGGTGTCCTCATTGATGATAGGGATATTTTCGAGTAGGTTTTGTTCTAAATAATCTTGTAACTTTTTGCGTTCATTGGCTTGAACTATATTCTCCTGCTCAGCATTCGCTAATTGGGAACGAATCTCATTGAAGAATATACGTTTATCATTATTGCGTTGGATTTCACCACCTAGCGCATTCCCGACGATTACAGCAATATTTAATCGTTTTTTACCATCAGTGGGAATACTGGCATCTTCCAAAGCCTCTTTTGCAGCGGTAAGGGCCCATTTTTGCACGGAGTCCATGCGGTCAGCCATTTGTGGCGGTATGCGAAATTTAATGGATTTAAATTGAAAATCGGTTATGAAACCGCCAATTTTAGTGTAGGTCTTATCAGGAAGGGATTTATCTGGATCATAGTAAACTTGTGGATCCCACCTATCGGGGGATACTTCAGTAATGGAATATCGACCTTGCAGAATATTATCCCAAAACTGGGGAATTGTTGGAGAATCGGGAAAAATTCCGCCCAAGCCTACAATAGCAACCCGAGAATCCCAAGATGATTCGGGATCACTTCCGCTAATCGAAATTTTGGTTTTTTCCGTAGAAGATTGCTTGATAGGGTGTTGATACTGTAGATGTGTTGGAGGATGTTTAAGAAGATCTTGTCCTTCGTGAATCAGATCATGATGGAGTTGTGCCATGGGGACTACCGTGGCTCTAAGGGATATACAATCTCCCGTCATAAATGCCCCCATGTTAATTTGTCTCTCGGACTCCATTGGGAGAAATTGGGTGGTTCCAGTTCCAGGTTGATGATCATTATTCCAAATTTCGGCCCGTGAGGCTATCCGTAGGGCACCAAGGTTGTCTTTTTCATATAATTCTTTTCGCTTCGTAATTGACAATCCCTCGGTCACACGCTCAATTTCACGCTGGATCGTTTCTTTGGGAAAATTCGTTGGTAAAACCCGAGCACGGGTATTTACCGTGGAGCCAATAACGCTAGTTGAATGATAATTTAACAACAAGTTCTGATAAACTGGGGATAACGCATTTCCGGAGATGATTTCAGGAGTGAATAAGTAGGCAGTTCCCATTTGGATTCCTGGATTGATTATATCCAAATGATTACCCAACATCGTAGCCAACATCGCACTACTCATCGCATTCATGATCCCACCTGCAAATATGACATTCACTTTACTATTAATGGAACCTCTTTTTGTATCGAGATATTCTAACACATTTTCCCACAAAATCCAAGAGGAAAGCATGCCGATGTGACCACCGCATTCGCTACCTTCAAGAATGAGAAACTCTATACTGTTATTCATGGCATCTTGAAAAATTGAAAGCGCCGGAGTGTGGAAAAAGACCCGTTGTCCTTGGGAAAGCACCTTTTTTGCAAGGTTGGTAGAACCTGCCGCAATTAGGGTGAATGGTGCTCCATGGGTTCGGATCGACTGTAATTGTGCATCCCGACGGTCCTTTATTACTTCTAATCCGATAATTCCTGCCATATACGGGCGGTTACGTAATTCTGAAGACGCAACTTCTTGAAGAAGTTTATCAGCTTCGGGACCCATTAATCCCCCAAGGGCAAATGTTGGTAAAGCACCATTATCTGCTACCATCTGTGCAAATTTGAGGGATTCGGAAATGTTTGCCATAGCACCTTGGATAATTGGATAGCGAACATTCAGTTTTTGGGCTAAGGGAGAATTTTCTTGAAATGGCCAATTAATTTGACTATTTGTGATTTGAGAAGAGATAATTTTCTTCATTCCTTGGATAAAACCTGATATATTGGAAAATCTCCGTGCAATATTAGAGGCAAAAATAATTCCGTGATCGCAGGGTAAAAATGAGTGCTTGGGAATGGCAGAATTATAATACATACCATCTTCTTTTGTAAGGGTTTGGATGTCTTCAAGAGATGCTAAAACAGCTTCCCGTAGGGAATTATCATTCATTGAAGAAGTTTGATAAATTTGGGAATATAACTTCTTTTCACGATCTTTTGCAGCGCGGATGGCTTTATTTGCCAGTTTACCGATGAAACGAAAGTTGTAATCAAGACTTTCGGAATACAGATAAAAATCATTTTCACCCAGGGTTGGAATATAATCTTTAAATGCTTGTGACAGAGGAGATTCGGTAAGCAAGTATAATTGGGCTTCGTATACCACACCCAAAGCACCCCCAATTAGTGCTGCTCCTGCATTAAAGATCCCTAAACCGCCTTCAATGATAAAACTGTATCCTGCTTTTTGAAATTCCTGAATTTGAATGAAGGTGTTCTTATTGCTAACAAAACCCCCCGCTTCATTTCCCTTTACCAAGAAGAGATCAGCCCATTCTACTTTCTTTTGGGCATCATCCAAGTTTAATACTTCAGAAATAATTAACTGTCCACGATGACGAAGCTGATTTTGAGCTGTCTGCGAAGGTGAAAAGGGACATATAATAATAGGAATATTCGGAATTTGTGGTATGTTACTATGCTCCCATTCAGAAAGGATGCCCTCATTGGGAATACGAATACCCCATTGTTGCGTAGCTGTTAATGCGCCGGAAATTTGGGACACAATGGTGAGGAGTTCAGAAGCCGAAAGCCCTTCACCGTCAAATAATCCTATGGCCCCATTACGGCTTAGTTCGACTACGATGGATATATCCTTGAATCCTTTTGGTGCGTAACCCCAAATTCTGGAAGGATTAAGCAATTTTTTTACGAGTTCTTGTGGTTTTTGCATTATGATGACCTAAAAATTAGTTTTTTTGAATTATGATATTGTTATACTGGGAAGATTCCGTGTTTCCTTTTTGGAACGTCTTGGCGCTTATTTCTGAGGAATTCCAATGCGGTGGTGATAATGCCTCTGGTTTCTTGGGGATAAATTACCTTATCGATGTGACCTAGTTCGGCTACCTGAAAGGGATTGGAAAATTCTTGCTTGTAATTTGACACAAAATCCTCCAACATCGCTTCCGGATTATCCGATGCCTTTATTTTCTTTCTATAAAGGATATTACATGCCCCTTCAGCACCCATGACGGCAATTTGGGCCGTTTCCCAAGCAATATTTATATCGGAACCCAAATGTTTTGAAGACATAACAATATATGCACCTCCATAGGCCTTTCGGGTGATCACGGTGATTTTTGGCACTGTAGCTTCCGAATAGGCATAGATCATCTTCGAACCATGCCGAATAATGCCCGCTTGTTCTTGATGTAATCCGGGCATGAATCCGGGCACATCTACCAGCGTAAGAATGGGAATATTGTAAGCATCACAGAATCGGATGAATCTGGAGCTTTTATCCGAAGCATGGTAATCGAGGGCTCCACCAAGTTTCAAGGGTTGATTCGCAATAATTCCGATCGTGTTACCCTGCATCCTTCCAAAACCAATAACTATATTTTGAGCCCACTCGGGAAAAATTTCAAAGAATGAGTCACGATCCACAATACCTTTGATAACATTCTTCATATCATAGGGCTCAAATTCATTAATTGGAATAATGGATGCGAGATCGTAACTCGGATCGGGTTCCGAAAATTGGGGATTGAAGGGTGGATCTGCCAAATTGTTAGGTGGGATATACCGGAGAAGTTTTTTCACATAATCGAGGGCCTGCTCCTCAGACCCAGTGGTAAGATGTGCCACACCGGATTTTTTTCCGTGTAAGGCGGCACCACCCAAATCTTCGAAGCTAACATCCTCATTCGTTACCGATTTCACCACATTCGGTCCGGTAACAAACATATAGGCGTTTTGACCCCCCATAATAATGAAATCGGTTAAGGCGGGACTATATACGGCGCCACCTGCTGTCGATCCCAAGATAACCGAAATTTGTGGAACCACACCGGAAGCTTTGACATTACGGTGAAAAATTTCACCAAAACCTGCCAATGCATCAACTCCCTCTTGAATACGCGCCCCTCCAGAATCCAACAATCCAATAATGGGACACCCATTCTGGAGCGCCAAATCCATAACTTTGCATATTTTTTTAGCGTGGGCATTTCCCAAACTTCCACCCAATACGGTAAAATCTTGACTGTA